>JBARNC010000096.1:0-3839 GCA_049802775.1 Pseudolabrys sp.
GTTGAGTCGCACCGTCTGACCCTTGAAGGCATCGGCATCGTTGCCGGTCGCAATGATACGGATCTGTTTCTGATCGAGCTGATCAAGGCCGAACGGCGGCGCCGCCCAGCCGACGTCGATTTGTCCCGACATGACCGCCGTCAGGTTCGCGGGCGGGCCACCCATCGCCGTCGGCTTGGCCTTGAGCTGGTACTGCTTCATGAAGGCTGTGACGATGCCGTGGGTCGACGACCCGTTGGTCGAGTAGGCGAGAACTTTGTCGTCGGTATCCTTCAGGGACTTGATCGGGGAATCCGCCTTTACATACCAGTAAAGGTCATTAGCGCCGGTTGTTTCCGCGCCGATGACGCGCACCGGCGCGCCCTTGGAATAGGCACTGAGCACGCCCATGACGCCGGCGGCGATGCCGATATCGACGCTGCCCGAAATCACGGCCTGCTGGGTTTCGCCCGCGCCATTGGTGTACACGATCTCCAGTTCCAGGCCATATTTATTAAAGATGCCGGCAAGCTGGCCGACTTCCGATACCGAGGTATCCCAATTACCGCGCTGGCCGATCGCCAGTTTCACCTTGTCCTGCCCGGAGGCGGCGGAAACGCCAAACAAAGTCAGTGCAAGAGCGCAAGCGAGCGCAGTTTTTCTCATCGTGAATCGTCCCTGAATTTCTTGCCGGTTACTTGGCGGCTTGTGGTTGTCTGGCAACGCGTTCAAGCGCTTCACTGCCGCCCCCGAGGCTTCGCCAGTTCGTTGTCTTCGGAACAATGCCTTCATATGAGCTGATGGTTGCATGCGCGATGTGCGGCTCGGTGGTCCCCATCGCTGGCCCCTTGTTGCGCATGCTGCGGGCAGCCTCCACCATTAGGCGCCGGAACGCCACTACCGCTACGTCGCTGGCGCCGACACGCTCCTTCGAGCGGTCACTGATCGGGCCCATTGACTCCCACATGGCGATGTCCTGGTTCGGTATACCGCTGATGCCCGTGAAGTTGCCCTGCTTCATTGCAGCGCGGTCCTGGCGGTAGAGATTGTTACGCGTGCGCATACCGTCGAAATTGTGGTCGACGTCGACGCCCCATTGCAGCACATTGAATTTGCGCCATGTCTCGGCGTCGATGCCGGGCTTGTCCGCACCGTTCCAGGCAATGAAGTAAAAGATGGTGTTGTGATCGTCTTCCGGCGTGAGCAGCGTCGCCACATTGTGCACGTTGTTGGGCGGGATCAGCGCCGTAAAGGGCGCAATGTAGACTGTGGTGCGGATATAGTCGTGGGTCGCCTCGTTCATGATCGGGCGTCGGATCGCCGCGTAGCGAAATCCGTAGCTCGTGCGCTCGATCTGGAAGCGCGGTGCTTTATCGGTCGACGGGCGCAACCAGTTCGCTTCCGCTGCCTTTGCGCTGTCGACTTGCGCCGGCACCATGTCGGAAGAATGCAGGCTGGAAGAATGTGCTGAATCAATCTGCCCTTCCAGGATCTGCGCCCAATTGCAGCGTACCCGCACCTTGGTTGCGCTGACGCGCGCATCCGGGGTGGGCGCGAAGGCCGGAGCCTCGAATTCGCGAATCTCGTCGGGAGGGCCCATGTAGGCCCACACAAAGCCGCCGGCCTCGCGCGCCGGATAGGCTTTGTGCTTGACGCGTTCCGGGATGAGGCTGTTGGCCGGTTCCGATGCCATCTCCACCACGTTGCCGTCCACGTCGAATTTCCAGCCGTGATAGAGGCAACGCAAGCCGCACTCTTCGTTACGTGCGAAAACCAGCGACGCACGCCGGTGCGAGCAGTATTCATCGAGCACGCCGACGCGACCTTTGCTGTCCCGGAATACGACGAGATCCTCGCCAAGGAGTCGCACCTTGACCGGCGCACCATCGGGCTCGGCCACTTCCTCCGACAGGCAAGCCGCGATCCAGTGGCGGCGCATGATCTGGCCCATCGGCGCGTCACCTTCGACGCGGCAAAGCAAGTCGTTTTCCTCAGCTGTCATCATGGTGGCGTTTCCCTCGCAGGCGCGCGGCGTTTGCAAATTCTACTCGCGCGCTCTTTCTTAGATATCTAAGATAAAACTAGTGAATGCCCGCGATTTTGTCGAGGTAGCGTCCGTTGAGCAAGCCGAGCGAACGCAGAGTGCGTCTTGGAGTGGCCGGTCTCGGCCGCGCATTTACCGTGATGCTGCCGACGTTTACTGGCGATGCGCGCATCCAGCTTGTGGCGGCCGCGGACACGCGCGCCGAAGCGCGGCAGCGATTTGTCGCGGACTTCTCCGCCAAAACTTACGCAAGCGTCGAGGAACTCTGCGTCGATCCGGCTGTTGAGGCGGTTTATGTCGCAACCCCGCATGAGTACCACACGCGTCACGCCACAGTTGCGGCGCAGCACGGCAAACATCTGCTTGTCGAGAAACCGATGGCGCTCACTCTCGACGAGTGCGCTACAATCGTGGACGCGGCGCGTCGCTCCGGTATTCACCTTATCGTCGGCCATAGCCATTCCTTCGATGCACCGGTTCGGCGTCTGCGTGCTCTCATCGAGAGCGGCGACTTCGGTCGCGTGCACATGATCAACGCCATCAACTACACGGATTATCTTTATCGCCCGCGCCGTCCGGGAGAACTCGACACAGCCCAGGGCGGCGGCGCGGTGTTTAACCAGGCAGCGCATCAGGTGGACATTGTACGACTCATCGGCGGCGGCCGGGTCGCAAGCGTGCGCGCAGCGGTGGGTTCGTGGGATACAAGCCGTCCGATTGAAGGTGCCTATGCGGCGCTGCTCACATTCGAAAACGGCACCTTCGCCTCGCTCACCTACAACGGCTACGGCCATTTCGATTCCGATGAATTTCAGGGCTGGGTCGGGGAGATGGGCCAAACAAAGACGCCTTACGCTGGCGCCTCCCGGCGTCGTTTCGCCACGCCGCAGGATGAACTCGCCTTCAAGAATGCCCGTAACTACGGCGGCTCTGAATTCCGGCCTCCCGATGTGCACGCTGTTGCGCATCAGCATTTTGGCACCTTGCTGGTGAGCTGCGAACGGGCAGATCTGCGCGCGCTCCCGAACGGCGTCATGATTTATCAAAATGGCTCGGCTCGGCTCGACGCGCTGCCGCCGCCTATAGTGCCGCGCGCCGAGGTTATCGACGAGCTCTATCGTGCGGTCGTCCACGGCCAAGCGCCACTGCATGACGGTGCGTGGGCTATGGCGACCCTGGAAGTGATGCTGGCGGTCCTGCGGTCCGCGCGCGAAGGCCGCGATGTGACGCTCAGTTATCAAGTTGCGCTGCCATGACGCGCCCGCCACCCAGCACGCAGTCGATCCTGCGCCATTGGCGGGAAGCGGTGCCGGACGATCGTCTGGCGCATCTGGTGAAAGATGCCACACGTGCGCTTGTGCGCGCTTTGCAGATGCGGCTCGCAGGGCATGCCGTTTCGTTCGGGCATTGGACATTCCTGCGCATCCTGTGGGAGGCCGACGGGCTGACCCAGCGCGAATTAAGCGAGCAGGCCGGTGTCATGGAGCCGACGACCTTCTCGGCGCTCAAGGCGATGGAGCGCCTCGGCTATGTTGTCCGCCGCAAGCGCGGCAGCGACCACAAGAAGGTGTATGTCTTCCTCACGCCGAAGGGCCGCCAGCTGCGAGACAGACTGGTGCCGCTCGCCGAGGAGGTTAATCGCATCGCCGTGCGCGGCGTGCGTCTGGCCGACATCGCGACGTCACGCTCCGTCCTGTTTGCTATCATCGAAAATCTGGCGCGGGATGAGCAGGCTGCAGACATGCGAATGCCATCGACCCGCGATCTGGCGCGGCTGAACGCAGGCCGACGGGGGCGCCATTGAACAGAGCAAGGG
>JBARNC010000097.1:0-1952 GCA_049802775.1 Pseudolabrys sp.
CCGCCGCGGAAGTCGGCGCCATCATCATCGTCGGCGGCAATATCGACGGCTTCACCCGCACGATGACCACGGCGATCGCGCTGGAAACCTCGAAGGGCGACCTGCCGCTGGCCGTTGGGCTTGGCATAGTCCTTATCTTCATCGTCATTCTTATTAATGCGCTCGCCTGGGCAATGCGCCACGCGGGCGAACGCTACGCGGGATGAGCATGCGCGCACCCGCTTTTGACCTGCCGTTAATGCTCGTAGAAGCCCGGATCGTTGCGCGCGAGGTAACGATCCTCGACCGCGTGACACTGACAATTTCGGCCGGATCGCCGACGATCCTGATCGGGCCGAATGGCAGCGGCAAGACCACCCTTCTGCGAGTCGCAATGGGGCTTATCCCTCTCTCGGGTGGGTGCATTACCTGGGGCGGTCGCGAAACGTCAGCTCCGACGAAAGCCGCGATTACGTTCCAACGTCCCACGATGCTCCGGCGCACGGCCTTAGCAAATGTGCGCTACGCACTCGCTGCCGCTGGCGTTTCCCGCGAGAAACGCCAGGACCGCGCCGCTGAACTGCTCACGCTCGTTGGGCTCGCTGAAGTCGGCGGCCGTCCGGCGCGGCGTCTCTCCGGGGGAGAGCAGCAGCGGCTCGCACTTGCGCGCGCGCTGGCCCGCGACCCCACCGTGCTGTTCCTTGATGAGCCCACCGCCAGCCTTGACCCCCGCGCCACCAAAGCGATCGAGGACATCGTACGCGCGGTGAGCGCCCGTGGCGTGAAGGTGGTGATGTCGACGCACGATCTTGGCCAGGCCAAGCGTCTTGCCGGCGACGTCGTCCTGTTGCATCGCGGCCGGCTGATCGAGAACGCGCACGCAGCAGAGTTCTTCGCGACGCCCCGCACAGATGAGGCGCGCAAATTCATTGCCGGCGAATTGCTGGTCTGACGAGACAAATGCAGGAGGATCACATGATTAATCGTCGCACGATGATGGCCGCTGCCGCGCTCGCCACCGTCATCTTCACCATACCTGTCGTCGCGCAAGACAAATCGATCGTCGTGGCCTCAACAACTTCGACACAGGATTCTGGCCTGTTCGGCTACATTCTACCGCTGTTCAAGCAAAAGACCGGCATCGAGGTGAAAGTTGTCGCGCAGGGCACCGGCCAGGCGCTCGACACTGGCCGGCGCGGCGATGCCGACGTCGTATTCGTGCATGCCAAATCGGCGGAACAGATGTTTCTTGCTGAAGGTCAAGGCGTGAAGCGCTACCCGGTGATGTACAACGATTTCGTGCTGATCGGGCCGAAGGGCGATCCGGCCGGCATCAAGGGCATGAATGACGTCGCCAAGGCGCTTCAGAAGATCAAGGATAAACAAGCGACCTTCGTATCGCGCGGGGATCGTTCGGGTACCCATCTCGCCGAACTCATGCTCTGGAACAAGGACGTGGGCATCGATATCGAGAAGGAAAAGGGGCTCTGGTACAAGTCAATCGGCCAGGGCATGGGCGCGGCACTCAATACCGCCGGTGCCGGCAATGCCTATGTGCTGTCGGATCGCGGCACGTGGTTATCGTTCAAGAACAAGGGTGACCTGCAAGTCCTTGTAGAAGGCGACAGGCGCCTGTTCAACCAGTACGGCGTTATGCTGGTGAATCCGTCCATACATCCGAACGTGAAGAAAGATCTCGGCCAGCAATTCATCGATTGGCTGGTGTCGCCGGAAGGCCAGAAGGCGATCGCCAACTACAGGATCAATGGCGAACAGTTGTTCTATCCGAATGCCAACGATAACAACGCGTGATGGACCCCGTGGCAATCTAACTAGGTTAAGGTAGATCGGCGATCAAGCGCGGCTCAAAATGCCGTACTGGCGGCCGCCGCCAACCGGTGCTCCTGCGACTGTTGCAGCGTTTCAAGCGCGGCTCTCGCCTGCGCGCGTAAGGCATTGAAATCGATTGCCTC
>JBARNC010000098.1:0-4984 GCA_049802775.1 Pseudolabrys sp.
ACATCGCTCTCAATGATGCGATGATTCTGTCTTACGATGCGAATCTGGGCCGGATGGAATTTTCGGAAGGGACAGCGGCTGGCAAGACAGGCAATCAAAAAACAATCCGAGAACGAAAGTGGCAAACACCCCTGATGAGATCATAAAAATCAATAGTTTGATAAACAAAGTGGCGCTCCCTAGGGGACTCGAACCCCTGTTTTCGCCGTGAGAGGGCGACGTCCTGGGCCGCTAGACGAAGGGAGCTGAAGGCGCGTGAGCCTTGGAATTAGCCTTGATCTGCGGGTTCCGCAAGTTTGGCAGCCAAGTTTCTTGCAGGAGGCCTCCCGCCATTCCAACCTGTCTCGTCTTTCAAGGGAGCTTTTAGCATGATCGACAAGATCGCCGACCTGGTAAACGCCGACGTCAAGCTCTTTCATCGGGGCCGCTTCGTCGATACCAACTTCATGGTCGGACGATGCCAAAACCCTGCGTGCAGGAACGCCGAGTGACCAGGGTGATGCCGGGTCCGTTCATCACGCCCGACTACAGCTTCCGCCTGGCCGCATCACGCAGTGTTTGGGAGAAATTCTGGCAGCCGCTGCCGCCGCTTGGCTACACCGACGTGTTCGCGCTGGTGAAACAGAAACTCATGCGGGTGGAAGGCAACCTGCATCCGTTCATGACCAACCTGCTCTATTTCAAGGACGTGATCGCGGCGCCGCGCCGGAAGGCGAAGCGATGAACCCGCGCTTCGAACCGATCACCGGTCGTTATCTGCACCTTGAGCTGCTCGGCAAACCGCACCGGCTCTACGTCGAGGAAGCGGGACAAGGCATCCCGCTCCTATGCCTGCACACCAGTTCCGTGGCTTGATGAATGATCAACGTGTAAAGGCTAATTTCCGTGTCATCGCATTCGATATGCCCTGGCACGGCAAGTCATCGCCGCCGTCAGGCTGGCAGGACACGGACTACCAGCTCACCTCACGCGACTATTGCGTATGATCCTCGAGGTTGCGGACGTGCTTGGCATCGATAAGCCGGTCGCCATGGGCTGCTCTATCGGCGGCCGCATCGTGCTGCATCTCGCACATGAGCACCCAGAGCGCTTCCGCGCCCTGATCGGTCTCGAATCCGCTGCACACACCGACGCCTACGGTTGGCTCGACCGGCCGGACGTACATGGCGGCATGGTTTGCGCCGGCGTTGTCTCCGGCCTTGTTGCCCCGGTTGCACCTCTCGCCGAGCGCTGGGAGACGCTCTGGCACTACATGCAAAGCGGCCCGGGCGTATTCAAGGGCGACCTGCATTTCTATACGCTTGACGGCGATATTCGCGATCGGGTCGACCAGATCGACACGAAGCGCTGTCCGTTGTTCTTGCTTACCGGCGAATACGATTATTCCTGCACGGCCGAAGCTACGATCGACGTCGGCAAGCGCACCGGGGCATCGGTGACAATCATGCAAGGTCTCGGCCATTTCCCGATGAGCGAGAACCCGGAGAAGTTCATCTCACACCTGCTGCCAGTGCTGGAGGAAATTCGCGCCCTCTAGCGCCGCAGAATGCCACCCAACGTGCCGCGAACAATAGCGCGGCCTATGGTCCCGCCCATCGAGCCGCCGAGCGATTTGCCCACATCGGCGGCAATCTGCCCTGCCAAACGATTGGTGACAGAGCGCGTGACCTCGCGCGTCACGCGCTGACCCGTCGTCAATCGTTTACCGCGCGGAACGCTGGTTCCGAATATGCCACCGATGACGCCGCCGATCTGGCCAAGCAATCCACCGCCACCTTCCTGATCGGGCTGTCCCTGCTCTCCTGGCGAGGGCGCCGCCGTATGATTTTGCATGCGCTTTTGCAAAATTTCGTAAGCGGATTCCGAGTCGACCGGCGTGTCGTATTTACCTTTGAGCGGACTACTCTTGATGATGCTCGCCCGCTCGGCCGCCGTTACCGGACCGATGCGTCCCGAAGGCGGGCGGATCATGGCACGCTCGACCATGGAGGGCACCCCGTTACCCTCCAGGAACGAGACTAACGCCTCGCCCTTGCCAAGTTCGGTGATCGCCTGCGCAGTATTGAGATTCTTGTTGGGGCGAAATGTATCAGCCGCGGCCTTCACGGCCTTCTGGTCGCGCGGTGTAAACGCACGCAGTGCGTGCTGCACGCGGTTGCCGAGCTGCGCAAGCACTGTATCCGGCACGTCAAGAGGATTTTGCGTTACGAAGAATACACCTACGCCCTTTGAGCGGACCAGCCGTACCACCTGCTCGATCTTTTCCAAAAGCGGCTTCGGCGCATCGGTGAACAGCAAATGCGCTTCATCGAAAAAGAAAACTAGCTTCGGCTTATCGGGATCCCCTACTTCAGGAAGCCTCTCGAACAGCTCTGACAGTAGCCAAAGCAAGAACGTGGCATACAGCCGTGGATTGGCAATCAGTTTGTCGGCGACGAGAACGTTGACGATGCCTCGCCCGTCGCGATCGGTGCGCAGAAAGTCGGCAAGGTCGAGTGCCGGCTCACCGAAGAAGGACTTGGCGCCCTGGTTTTCAAGCACCAGCAATTGCCGCTGCACAGTTCCAACAGTCGCCGCCGAGACGTTGCCGTACTCCTTTTGGAGTTCGGTGGCGTGGTCGGCCACAAAGCCAAGAATGGCGCGCAGATCCTTTAGATCGAGCAATGCCAGACCCTGCTCATCGGCAACGCGGAACGCGATATTGACAACGCCTTCTTGCGTGTCGTTGAGCTGCAAGAGCCGCGACAGCAGCAACGGCCCCAGCTCGGAAATGGTGGCACGGACGGGGTGGCCTTGCTCGCCGAAGACATCCCAGAAGACCACCGGGCACAGGTCCGGCTGATAGGTGAGCCCCATGCTTTTTGCGCGCGCGACGAGCGCATCTTTCATCTCGCCGGCGGCAGCAATTCCGGACAGGTCACCCTTGATGTCGGCGGCAAAGACAGACACCCCCGCCTTGGAAAGCCCCTCCGCCAGCACCTGAAGCGTCACGGTTTTGCCCGTGCCCGTGGCACCAGCAACGAGGCCATGCCGGTTGGCGAAATGAAGATCGAGCACTTCATATTTGGTGCTCTTGCCGACGATAACCGTGTTGGTCTTGGCCGAATCGTCGATCGTCGCAGCCGCCTGCGCCCGACCAGACTTTGCGGATTTCGCCATACCGTCTCCTACGCGCAGAACTTGTCGGCAGCTAGCTTAACATAGCCAGCCGCGACTGCTGCAACCGCCTAAGGCTTGGCCCCGAGCCGCAACCGACCGAGTGGCTTGAATGTCTTGAGATCGAAAAAGCGCACTTCCAGCCCGTCCGGCGTCTCGATCGTCAGCGCGAGCCGCTCTTCATTCATGGTGCTCGACACGATGCGGGCGCCAATTGGCCAGGGCGCACTTGCATCCAGCGCCGGCTGCACCCTTCCCTCATTGTGAAAAACACGATAGCCGATGACTCCGATCACGGCGGCCACTGCGATGAATGTGGTCAGGATTACGATCATCATCAGCCGGCGCACCTTGGCGACGATGCGCGCTCCTTCGGGGTCGAGAGGTTTTTCATCGTCGCCGGACATTTCCTGAACCATGACAGATAAAGTCACCGAGACCGTCACGATCGCTGCCGAGGAAGCAGGCTTACGGCTTGATCGCGTCCTGGCCGCGCATATTGCGACGATGTCGCGCTCGCGCCTGAAGGCCTTGATCCTCACTGGCCAGGTCAAAATTGCCGCGTGCACGATCCGCGATCCGGCGGCAAGCGTCAATTCCGGCGACACCATCACCGTGACCCTGCCCCCGCCCGAGAAAACCTTGCCAGAAGGCGAGGCGATCCCGCTCAATGTCATCTACGAAGACGGCGCGATCATTGTCATCGACAAGCCGAAAGGTCTGGTCGTTCACCCGGCCGCCGGTCACGCCTCTGGCACACTGGTCAATGCGCTGATCGCTCATTGTGGCGCGAGCCTATCCGGCATCGGCGGGGTGAAGCGGCCCGGCATCGTTCACCGCCTCGACAAGGACACAACCGGGCTGATGGTGGTGGCCAAGACCGACAAGGCTCACCACGCCCTCTCAAGGCAGTTCGCTGAGAAGACCGAAGGGCCACTCAAGCGTGGCTACCTCGCTTTGGTCTGGGGCGTGCCGAACCGCCCGAAGGGCACAATCGATGAGCCACTCGGCCGGCACGCCTATGCGCGCGACAAGCAGGCGGTGCGCGAGAGCGGTCGCCCGGCCGTCACTCATTGGCACGTGCTGGAGCGTTTCCTTGGTCCCGACGGCCAGCCGGCCGCGAGCCTCTTGGCCTGCACATTAGAAACGGGGCGCACCCACCAGATCCGGGTGCATCTGGCTCATATCGGCCACCCGATTCTTGGCGACCCGACATACGGTACCGGGTTCAAGACCAAAGCCCGCCGATTGGGGCCGCAGGCGCTTGCCGCGCTGGAGGTCCTTGGAAGACAGGCTCTGCATGCCTATTTATTGTGTGTTGAACACCCTGAAACCGGCGATACCCTGGAGTTTCGCTCGGAACTGCCGGGGGATTTGGCTTGTTTACGTGATGCCCTGCACATGGAAGGCCGTGAAGTCGCGCCTTAAGCTAAGAAAATAATAATTACAGAACAACGGCTTGGCGGCATTCCTCCCTGCATGGCTGCGTCACGGCGACGTGACGGGCGAAATGCTTCCTTTCACCCGCCCAAGCCGGTATGCTGCATCTGCGATTGAGGGATTTCGCAGTCGCAACATCAAATGTACGCCGTCGGCTCGGGGAGCGGCGGCAACCGCCTGCCGTTGAAACGGGGGCAAGTTAAGGAGGGCGCTTTCATGGCCCGTACAGCCGCATTGCCGGCACTCAAGGCCGAATCCGGTCTTTCACACTATCTCGACGAAATTCGGCGGTTTCCGATGCTGGAACCGCAGGAAGAATACATGCTGGCGCGCAGCTGGCGTGAGCACGGCGATCGTGAGGCCGCGCATAAGCTCGTCACCAGCCATC
>JBARNC010000099.1:0-12676 GCA_049802775.1 Pseudolabrys sp.
CGGTAGACCTTGCCGGTCTTTTCGAGACCACGCAGCGCCCGCCGCACGGCGACAAGATGGGCATCGGTCAACCTGCGGACGCCGCCCTTGCCCCGGCGCACCCGGTAGACATTCCCGGCCAGCGCGAACGGGTCGACCGCGCCGGTTTGGCGCTGCAGAAGCGCCAACACTTTTCGTTGCGTAATTCCAAGTCCTTTTGACATCAACCCCCATATAAGTGTTTCGTTTGGCGGAGCAATGTCCTCAAACGAAACATCCCGGTCCAACGCCGCTGCTGGCGCGTTCGGCATCTCCGCAAGCGTGGGTTTTCTGTTCGGATTGCAACAAGGCACCCGAATGGGGGTGCTGGGCTGTTTGCTCTTGATGATCCGCAACTTCAGTCGGTTGAAGCGGATATTAACGATGGACAATCGGTCGCGCGTGCGCTTGCTGGCGCTTACGCTGTGGTGAATGCGGTCAGTCTTTACGTCGAGCATGGAACAGAGACTTTTCATTCCCTGCACGTCGAGTGTGCCCAACGGCTGGCAACTCAAGCCCGTCAGGCCGGGGTCGAACGGCTGGTTCACGTCTCAGGAATCGGTGCCGACGCCGCCTCACGATCGCTCTATGTCCGCAAGCGTGGCGAAGGCGAATTAGCGGTCCGGGCCGCGTTCGCAGATGCATTTCTCATGCGGCCGGCGGTGATGTTCGGACCGGACGACTCATTTTTGACCACTATTGTCACGCTCCTGGAACGGCTTCCAATCTATCCAATGTTCGGCCGCGGCCTCACCAGATTACAGCCGGCCTATGTGGAAGATGTGGAGGAGGCGATTACAAGGGCACTGCAACGAACGGAAAAACATCCGATCACATTTGAGTGTGGAGGCCCTCGGATCTACTCCTACGAAGAACTGCTCAAAGCCATTGCCCACGAAGCCAACCTCAAGCCGACGTTGATTCCAATCCCATTTGCCGCCTGGCACGCGCTGGCTTGGTTCGCGGAGATGCTTCCAAACCCGCCCGTCACCCGGAACCAAGTGGAACTGATGCAGATCGACAGTGTGGCATCGCCAGAGGTGCCCGGGTTTGCAGAACTTGTAATTTCGCCCCTCTCGATCGAAAAAATACTTCCAGAGATATTATGGGATCATTGATCAAAAGAACTTCTCGGGCTGGGATGATCAACCCTCGCACAATATCGGAAGTTCCTGAATGAAAAATCCAAGGCTTGTATGTATATGTGCGTTGCTGACAAGTCGCCACCGCTTGCGCTAGCGCGATCGGCTCCACCCAGTTAGGCGCATCTGTCATAGCTGCTGCGCGCATCGTGCAATTTCAAGACATTGTGAGATGCCGTGGTGGACGTTCGGTTCGTTATCTCGCCGGATGAGGGGCTGTCATGAAACTCATAGGGGTTCTGTCATGACGCTCGACGAAAACAAACTCGACGAAACCGCCACTCACATCGCGCCTTACATTCTCAGCATCGCCCGTGTCGTCATCGCGTTGATGTTCATGGAACACGGGACCTCGAAGCTGTTCGGATTTCCTGCGCCGACGAGCACACCCGACCCATTCACGCTGTTATGGTTCGCGGCTATCATTGAGATCGTCGGCGGTGCGATGCTGGCACTTGGCCTATGGACGCGGCTTGCAGCGTTCATCATGTCGGGAGAGATGGCGATCGGCTATTTCATGAGCCACGCGCCGCACGGATTTTTCCCAATCGCCAATCGGGGTGACGCAGCCGCTCTCTACTGCCTGATTTTCCTTTATTTCGCCTTTGCCGGCGGCGGGCCTTGGACGATCGCGACCTTGTTCGGGAAGCGGATGAAAGAAGAGCCCCGCTGGCACTCAGCTCGCGCTGCGCGGTGATGGTCTGTTAAGTTCATCTGGTCTCGCTCGGCTCGTACGCCACGCGGCGTCGTGGGTAAAAAGGTGCAACGTTAAAACGGTTACACGCACTCATACTTCGTACCGTGCCGCCCCGATCCAATGCGTCAGATCTGCGACGGGCATTAGGGCGGATTATCACTCCAGCCCTCGTCGACCAGTATCTTGCTTGGGTGAATTATGAAGGCAGATACCGAGCAAAAATTAATTCTAAAAATCAGCCAGGGAAGTGCCCGCTCAAATGGACGCGATTGCCGCGCCTTGCCTCCAATACCATCACCCTCATCCCGCACGTATTGAGCCGTTGGCGGCCATCGCAGAATGTCTGCTTTTGACGCATAGCCGCAGAGTTTGCGTCCACTTGGATTAAATTAGCGCGGACGGGCGCTAGTTAGGGAACCAAGAGGACCACAAGGGCGCTAATACATTGGGTTGCGCTTCCTATAGGGAGTTTACACAATGTGTGACTACAGCCTTCTAAACGTCAGGTCCCGGCCAGCAAAGGTCGGCGACAAACTCACCACACGAGACTTCGGTACCGGCACACGTGGGTTCGCTGGGGCGGAAGACAATGCAGTGGCGGTCTGCGTTCTTCCGGGAACCGAGCTTGCGTTTTCCAGCGCGGTGATAGTTACAGAATCCCGCTTCGTCATCGGTTGCAAGGCGGAAACACTAAGTTACGCGACGGCAATCTTCCGGCAAGTGAATAAGAACGAGCAGTGGAAGCACCATGATGCGCTCGAATTTCCGGATGGACGCATTGTTCTCCTGACTCAGCTATCTGAGTGTCAGGGGGCAACGGTGCTTCAGTTGCCCGCGCAGCCAATGACTGCTGCTGAGGCAGATGCCCAGAAGCGCATCGCCTACGTCGGCTGACAAGAGCGGCGAAGGCGACCGAGGCGATGAAAATGCGCGGGGCAAAGATGAAGGCTTGACCGAATGGGCCTGCGCCGTACTGGTGATTGGGTGCGGGGTCAAGTTGCCAGCCAGCCAGCAGGCTACCTCCGCTGCTTGGCTCAGTTGGCGCGGCGCCGCAGGAAGGCCGGGATGTCGAGAACGTCCTCGTCCCTCTCAATCGAATTATGCCCAGCAGGGGGGCGGCCGTACGGATCGAGACCCTGCGGAGCCGAGGTGCGCACATGTTCCGAAATCGGCTTTACCGGTCGTCCTTCGTGGTCCGTCGGGCGCAGCGGCGGACTCTCAAATAGCGGCAGCGGTGCACCCCGCTCGGTCCGGTCGGCGATGCGACGGCGATCGTTGCGCAGCTTGCCCGCGAGTTTCGTCAGTGCGCTTTCCGCGGGCTGTATCTGCGCCGCGCCGGTGTTGTCGATGCCGGTTGCCACCACCGAGACGCGGACGATGCCTTCCAGGTTTTCGTCGAAGGTGGCGCCGACGATGATGTTGGCATCCTGGTCGGCCTCTTCGCGGATGCGGGTGGCGGCTTCGTCAACCTCGAATAACGTCAGGTCCTTGCCGCCGGTGATCGAGATCAGCAGGCCGCTCGCGCGCTTGATGGAGGGGTCCTCGATCAGCGGATTTGAAATGGCGGCCTCCGCGGCGGTGAGCACGCGCTTCTCGCCGGATGCCTCGCCCATACCCATCATTGCCTTGCCCTTCTCGCGCATCACGGCGCGCACGTCGGCAAAATCGAGATTGATCAGACCTTCTTTGACTATTAGGTCGGTGATGCAGGCCACACCCGAATAGAGCACCTGGTCGGCCATGGCGAAGGCATCGACAAAAGTGGTCTTCTCCATCGCTACCCTGAACAGATTCTGGTTCGGGATGATAAGAAGCGTGTCCACCACCTTCTGCAGCTCGATGATACCGGCTTCGGCTAACCGCATGCGCCGCTGACCTTCGAAGTGGAATGGCTTGGTGACTACACCGATGGTGAGAATGCCGAGTTCGCGCGCGGTTTTGGCAATGATCGGTGCCGCGCCCGTGCCGGTGCCGCCACCCATCCCAGCGGTCACAAACACCATGTGTGCGCCGGTCAAATGATCGCGAATTGAATTAATTACCTCTTCCGCTGCCGCGCGCCCCACCTCCGGCTCTGAGCCGGCGCCGAGACCCGCCGTCACCTGCGTTCCCATCTGGATGATGCGCTCGGCTTTTGACTTGGTGAGCGCCTGCGCGTCGGTGTTGGCGACGACGAAGTCGACGCCTTGCAGGCCAGCTGCGATCATGTTGTTGACGGCGTTGCCGCCGGCGCCGCCTACGCCGAAAACGGTAATGCACGCCTTCATCTCGCGAATATCGGTGATGTTGGTCATGTTTGCTTCATGATTGCTCGAGCACGCTGGAATGACAGGACATCGGTGTTAGAAGCTCAAGTTGAGCCGACCATATCGTCTCGCTAGGCCGGGACTTCGACTTCGAATGCGAGCGTTGAGGCCTTTACGCGGCGACCCATTTTCACTTGGACCTTATCCGGTTCCACCGAGACGTGGCGGCAGATCACGGCCACGATTTCTGCACGCAACAGGCCCAAGAGATCGGATTTTGCCCCGCGTGCCCCCTCATGCGCGAGCAGAACCTTGAGGCGGTCGCGCGCAACCGGTGCCGTGCCATGCCGATGCTTCCAATTGAACCAGTTGAATATGCTCATGCAGCTCTCCGTCCGAAGAGTTTGTCGAACAAATTCTTCGCGTCACTTGGTATCGTCATCGGCAAGTCTTCGCCCTTGAGACGCCGCATTGCGTCGCAATAGGCACGGGCCGGCGCGCTAGAAGCGTCGCTCAGGGTAACCGGCGCCCCGATATTGGAGGCGCGCAGCACTTCTTGGCTCTCCGGCACGACCCCGAGAAGAGGAATCGAGAGAATTTCAAGCACGTCGTCAATGCTCAGCATCTCCCCTTTGCCGGCACGCACCGCGTCGTAGCGTGTAATCAACAGATGTTTCTCGACCCGTTCGCCCTGCTCGGCTTTCAGGGTCTTGGCGTCGAGCAGACCGATGATGCGGTCGGAATCGCGTACCGAGGAAACCTCCGGGTTGGTCACGATGACGGCGGCGTCGGCATGCCGCATGGCGAGCATCGCTCCGCGCTCGATGCCTGCTGGACTGTCGCAGATCACCCAATCAAACTTCTGGCGCAGCTGCGCGATAACCTTGGCGACGCCGGCGGCGGTAAGCGCGTCCTTGTCGCGGGTCTGCGAAGCCGGCAGCAGCCACAACGTATCGAGACGCTTGTCGCGAATCAGCGCCTGCGAAAGTTTGGCGGTACCCTGGATCACATTAATAAAGTCGAATACCACCCGTCGTTCCGCGCCCATGACGAGATCGAGATTGCGCAAGCCGACGTCGAAATCGACCACGGCCACGGTCTTCCCGGACTCAGCAAGTGCTGCACCAAGGGCGGCGGTCGACGTGGTCTTGCCGACGCCGCCTTTGCCAGATGTCACAACTACGACCTTTGCCATTGTGTTTATCCCTGTAGACAGTTTCAGTTGAGAGGGGTGATGAACATCTCGTTGTCTTTCAGCCAAGCCTGTATGGGTTGGCTGCGCAGGCTCGATTCAATGTCGTCGGCAATGCGGTAATGGCCATCGATGGCGAGCAGCTCAGCTTCGACTTTGTTGCAGAAGATGCGTGCCC
Source organism: Pseudolabrys sp. (assembly GCA_049802775.1). Taxonomy (GTDB): domain Bacteria; phylum Pseudomonadota; class Alphaproteobacteria; order Rhizobiales; family Xanthobacteraceae; genus Pseudolabrys. The sequence continues at coordinate 5,474 of JBARNC010000099.1, forward strand.
GGGAGTTTCCCGCCAAACCGGCGAAGGCGCGGCCGCGAAGTGCGCCATAAACGTGAATCGAGCCGCCGGCCATAATTTCGGCGCCCGAGGCAACCGAACCGAGCACCGTAATGTCGCCGTCTGGGAAGACAATTGACTGGCCCGAGCGCACCGGGCTTTCCAGCAACAGCGATGCCGATTCCTTCTGAGAAGGTTTCGGGTCGGGCGCCGCCTCAGGCTGTTCAGCGACCGTAACCGCACGGCCACCCTTCAAAACGGGGGGAAGTTCAGGCCCGAGCTCGGACTGCTCGATCCCTTCCAGCCCCATGATGCGGATATTGCGCCTCTGCAGCTCGTTGATGAGGTTTACGATCGCGCCATTGCCCAACTTCACGGCCGACACGTCGAGCACCACCGGCTTGCCGGCGAAGTATCCCGCGAACTGACTGCTCCACTCATCGAGATTGGCGAGCCACGCGTAGATCGGCGGATCCGGCGTGAGCACGAATGCAAGGAAGGATCGGCCGCAAAAACGTATCGACTTCCGTCGCGTCGCAGGGTTCGACATGGTGATTTTTTAATTCTCCCTTAACCGATCACATTAGGCGACGGCACGGTTAACACGCGGTTAATTTTCCATCGTCAGATGCAACAGTGCGCGCGGGCGTGGTTTCAAGGACGCGAGGAGTGGAACTCCTGTACCCTTGCTGAATGCTCAAATGGCTGCGTGCGCGCGAACGCCGAGGGAGGCGACCTAAGCGGAGTATGGGGAGGTCCGGTGGCCCCACTCGTTTCCGTATCCCGACACCCGAGAGGGCATACGGGGTGGCAGTAACCGAGGCCGCCGCTATGGCATGCGCGACCGTGCGCAGGTCACCCTGCTCTTCGGACTATTTGGGCTTTTTCAGTCGCTCAAGCTTGCGCAGGCGCACGCCGGGGCCGCCGCCGTTTTTCGTCGAGGAATTCCCGGCGGCCTCAAATGCCACGGGACGTGTTGGCCTCTAAAGTAGAGGCAAAATAGAACAAACTCTCATCTTCAAACCGGGCGTCAGGAGGTACACTCTGTTCTCGCGCAGGCAAGCAGAGGTAAAAAGCTTGACGGACATTTGAGTGCAACCTCCGTCGGTCCACGATCAGAGCCGTGTCAGATTTTTTTGTCATCATTATTTTTAAGTCGAAACAGCATATATCCATATTTGAAACTGTGATTTTCGTCGCCGAGAGCTTCAATCCTGAATTGTCCAACAGTTTGAAACGCCTTCACAGTTGATCCGTGTATGATTGTTGTTTGCTCTCCACTCATCGACTTCCAATAGATCTTCGCCTCGGTATTGGACTCTAAGATCGTAAAGAATACCGTGTGCCGCTCCCCATCATCTATAATTGTCCTCGGCGGTGCAGCGCCTCGTTGCGTCCCTGTGCCCATTGATTCAAAGGCATCGATCTGGCCGAAATCGAATACTTGAGCACCTGCATTCTCAGATTGAAAAAGTACGCCTGCGTATAGCAGTGTCAAAGTCGCCGCGACACGCATGAAAGGCTGAAGCGTCATGGCCCTTTGTACCTCCGCTGAGATTACTGCTTCATAATCCTAATCTTGAGCGTTTTGTTCCCTCCGGGAGGCCGACCTCGCACTGCAATATCCACGAATTGTTGTGGAAAGCGAATTAGAAGGAGCCAATCTGGTGGAAATCGCAGCAAAGGTAACAGAAGTTTTGCCGAACTAATTTTGATGGCTCCCGCCGTGAGCAATCCAAGCTCATGGCGGACATTCTTGCACCGGGTCGTTCACACCATTGGCGGGGTTTTCATTTCCCAAAATCCCCGCGCCAAGGTCATGGAAGAGTCGCTGTTTGAGGCGTAAAATGTAGGGTGGAACACTTATAGTCAGGAGATAACCATGGCAAAAAGCGGCGACGAAGACCCCTTCCCCCTGAGTGCAATGTTGACACAGGGTTTTGAGCAAACACGCAAAGCAATGGAGAGCTATCTTGATTTCTTCCAAAAAAACATAAAAGCCGCGCCGTTGCTTGATACCGATCTGAATCAAAAAATGAAAACTTACATGGAGCAAAATATTGCCGCTGTGTCTCAGTTTGCACAGAAAGCAAGCCAAGCTAAGGATTTGCAAGATTTCTGGCGGATTCAGTCAGAGTTTATGCAAGCGCAGTGGAAGGCTTTCACTGAGCAGACGAAAGAGCTATCCGAGTTAGCGACTAAAAGTGCAACGAATGTGATGAAGGGTTTGTCATCTTAGATAGGTTGATTCGATAATCGCTGACGGTTCCCACGAAGTAACAACCGGGGGACGCGCAAAATTTGAATGACATTTCTCTGCAGTCGATAGGGAGCGGTGAAGGGCGTCTAGTGCTTGGAAGCCACTCGCTCCTTATTGCAGTACCCACTTTGATGTCGCCGCCCGCGACCAAGCCTCAAGGGTTCGCTGCTGGACTACGATACCATCGGTACGGGCTCGGATGCTCGCAGGTGCACTGGCTGACGGCGATGACCCCATCGGCCCGCTATGGCTTCAAACACACCATCGCAGCGCGTACCGCAATCGACACATCGGCCGTCTTCTGCCAGATGCCACGTCGTGATGTCGTACCCGTCGCGACCGATCAACATGGCACCGCAGGCGTGACAACGGGTCGACTGGCCGACGGGATCGTGAACGTTGCCCGTGTAGACGTATCGAAGGCCTGCATTCATAGCGATCCGCCGTGCCGCGCGCAGCGTCTGCGGCGGTGTCGGCGGGCTGTCCATCAATTTCCAATCCGGATGGAAGGCCGTGAAGTGCAACGGCACGTCGGGGCCGAGGCGATCCATCACCCAGGCGCTCTCCGCTTCAATTTCGGCGGCTGAATCGTTCTCACCCGGTATGAGCAGCGTGGTAATTTCGAACCAAACGTTCGTCTCATGCTTGAGGTACTCGAGCGTCTCGAGCACGGGAGCGAGCTTGCCCGTACAGAGATTCTTATAAAACCCATCGGTGAAGCCTTTGAGGTCGATGTTGGCGGCATCCATGTGCCGAAAGAACTCGACCCGCGGCTCCGGCGAGATGTAACCGGCACTCACCGCCACCGTCTTTATTCCGCGGTCGCGACAGGCCTGCGCCACATCGACCGCATATTCGAGAAAGATCACGGGATCGTTGTAAGTAAACGCGACGGATCGGCAACCGCTGCGCACTGCCGCTTCCGCAATCGCAGCGGGGGACGCCACATCCTGAATCCGATCGAGATTACGGGCCTTCGAGATGTCCCAGTTCTGGCAGAACTTGCAGGTAAGGTTGCAGCCGGCAGTGCCAAAAGATAGGACCGGCGTGCCTGGCAGGAAGTGATTGAGCGGCTTCTTTTCAATCGGGTCAACGCAAAAGCCCGATGAGCGGCCATAGGTGGTGAGAACCATTTGGTCGCCTTGTCGTGCGCGCACGAAGCACAGACCGCGCTGGCCTTCATGCAGTTTGCAATAGCGCGGGCAGACGTCGCACTGGATGCGGTTATCCTCCAGGACGTGCCAGTAACGCCCCGGTGTCCCCGCGATGGGTTGATTCATGTGGCGCTCGGTCTAAATTTCAGGAACACCGCAGAAATAATGCTCAGGCAAGAGCGTTGCAAGATGCGAACGCGTTTACAAGGCATGACGGGCCGGCCGCCAGCGGTAGCGGGCCAGTTCTATCCCGGTGATCCGGATCGGCTCCGGACACAAGTTCTGGAACTGCTCGCCAATGTGGCTGCATCTCAGAACGTCACGCCCAAAGCGTTGATCGCGCCGCACGCAGGGTATGCCTATTCCGGCCGCGTTGCTGCCACGGCATTCGCAACGCTTCGGGATAGCGCGCATGCGATTACACGCGTCGTGTTGATCGGACCGGCCCATTATGTTGCCGTCCGCGGCATTGCGGCCCCAACAGTCGATGCCTTCGATACTCCTCTTGGCCGCGTGCCCATAGACGTCGAGGCCTTGAGCGAAATTGCCGACCAGCAATTTGTCGTTCGGGCCGACGCTCCACACGCGCCGGAGCACGCTCTCGAAGTAGAGTTGCCATTTTTGCAAACTGTCCTGGGATCTTTCCAGTTGGTGCCACTTTTGGTCGGCGATACGACTCCGCAGGACGTTGCCCATGTGTTGCGCCGGCTGTGGGGCGGCCCGGAGACACTGATCGTCGTCAGCTCCGACTTGTCGCATTATCATAGCTACGAGACTGCACGGCGTCTGGATCTGGCAACTGCTGTCGCCATCGAACTTGGTGACTGGGGTAGCCTAGGTCCCACCCAAGCCTGTGGCTGCCTCGCCGTGGCCGGCCTGCTGCTGGAAGCCGGCCGCCGTGGCTTCAAGGCTCGACGGCTCTCATTGTGTAACTCTGGCGATACCGCGGGCTCTCGCGACAGCGTCGTGGGATACGGAGCCTGGACCTTTGTGCACTGAGAAGCTGACGCGTTTTTTGGCCGGTCTGTGTGGCGGCCCCTCTCTAAAGATTATTTGGGCTTGTTTGAGCCGCTGGCTCTTGCGCAGTCGCACGCCTTTCGCCATCCGAAAAATCCATGACTAGGCGTCGGAATGCTCATGCTCGCGTGCGGGATGTTGAATGGTAATTATAATAATTTCCTCAGCTGACTCATCGGTAGCGTAATAGACGAGATATCGATAGTGTCGCGTCACTGCGCACGCCCTCAACCTTCTGCTGCCGTCCAACCTGCGGAAACAAAACAAGCTTCTGAAGTGATTCGAGGATCGCAGCGCGCACGCGCAATGCTGCTTGCGAATTTTGCTTACGAATGTAGTCCGCAATATCCGCGAGATCCTGCGCCGCCCGCCGAGTGAAGGGGAGCTTCATTGCTCAAAGCGGCGGAAGGCGGCCTCGACTTCGGGGTCGGTTGCGAACTGGCGGCGCTTGGCCTGAGCAAGACCCTCCAACACGGAAGGAAGGTGCGCGGGATCGACTTCCTCGGGTCGCCCTCTTTACCACTCAGGCTAAGCATGGCGAGGGCGATTTGATTCTGGCTGTCCGGCGGCAGTCGCAGCACGGCTTCAAGGGCCTTTTCGAGGAGCTTTGTCATATTCATAGGATAGGCGAGTCCCCCCACTAAATGGAAGGGCATAGCAAATGGCTGAATTGTCGCGACTTAGCCAGCCGCTCGCGGTCGCTCGCGCAAGTGTACGCCCGGCTCGCCGGGGCTGGACGTTTGCGTGAATAGCTGAGCTCGAAGGGATTGAGATCGGCGATTTCGGCGGTATTGCGTGTCACTAATGTCATGCGGTGGGTTTTGGTCGTCGCCGCGTGAGCGCGGCCTTCACTTCGTGGTCGTTCGCATTTTCATTGCGGCCGAGCGATGAAAAAGGCCCGGGATTTCTCCCGGGCCTCTTTTTTTGCGTCGTCTGTTGGTGTTAGTAGTCCATCCCGCCCATGCCGCCCATGCCGCCACCCGGCATCGCCGAAGCCGCGGACTCCTTTTTCGGCACCTCGGCGACCATGGCTTCCGTGGTGATCAACAGGCCGGCGACCGAAGCTGCATCCTGCAGGGCGCAACGCACGACCTTGGTCGGGTCGATGATGCCCTTGGTCACTAGATTGCCGTACTCGCCCGACTGTGCGTCGAAGCCGTACGAATACTGGTCCTTGTCCATGATCTTGCCGACCACGACTGAGCCATCGGCACCGGCATTGACTGCGATCTGGCGCGCCGGCGTTTGGATCGCCTTGCGTACGATCTCGACGCCGTGTTTCTGGTCCTCGTTGTCGGTCTTGATGCGCTTGAGCGCCTCAACGGAACGCAGCAGGGCGACACCGCCGCCCGGCAGGATGCCTTCCTCGACCGCGGCGCGAGTCGCATGCATCGCGTCATCGACGCGATCCTTGCGCTCCTTCACCTCGACCTCGGTAGCGCCGCCGACACGGATCACCGCAACACCGCCCGCGAGCTTGGCAAGGCGCTCTTGCAGTTTCTCGCGATCGTAGTCGGAGGTGGTCTCCTCGATCTGCGCTTTGATCTGGTTGACGCGCGCCTCGATGTCGGCCTTCTTGCCGGCGCCATTGACGATCGTGGTGTTCTCCTTGTCGATCATCACCTTCTTGGCGCGGCCGAGCATGGAGATCGTGACGTTCTCCAGCTTGATGCCGAGATCTTCACTGATCGCCTGGCCGCCGGTCAGGATGGCGATATCCTGCAGCATGGCCTTGCGGCGATCGCCGAAGCCCGGCGCTTTCACGGCGGCGACCTTGAGCCCGCCGCGCAGCTTGTTGACGACGAGTGTGGCAAGCGCCTCGCCCTCGACGTCCTCAGCCACGATCAGCAGCGGCTTGCCGGTCTGCACGACTGATTCGAGTAGCGGCAGTAGTTCCTGCAGGCCCGACAGCTTCTTTTCATAGATGAGGATATAGGGGTCTTCCATCTCCGTCCGCATCTTGTCGGCATTGGTGATGAAGTAGGGGGAGATATAGCCGCGATCGAACTGCATGCCTTCGACCACGTCGAGCTCAGTCTCAAGAGATTTTGCCTCTTCGACCGTGATCACGCCCTCGTTCCCAACCTTCTGCATAGCCTTGGCGAGGAAATCACCGATCTCGCGGTCGCCATTGGCGGAAATGGTCCCGACCTGGGCGATCTCTTCGTTCGATGTGACCTTCTTGGAGTTGGTCTTAAGGTGTTCGACGATGGACTCGACGGCGAGATCAACGCCGCGCTTGAGGTCCATCGGATTCATGCCTGCGGCAACCGCTTTGGAGCCTTCCTTTACGATCGCCTGCGCGAGTATGGTCGCGGTGGTGGTGCCATCACCCGCGATGTCCGAGGTCTTGGACGCAACTTCACGCACCATTTGTGCGCCCATGTTCTCAAACTTGTCTTCCAGCTCGATTTCCTTGGCGACCGTCACACCGTCCTTGGTGATGCGCGGGGCGCCGAATGACTTATCGAGCACGACGTTGCGACCCTTCGGGCCGAGCGTCACCCTCACCGCGTTGGCGAGGATATCGACACCGCGCAGCATACGGTCGCGGGCATCGACAGAAAATTTGACGTCTTTAGCAGCCATAGTTTGTGTTCCTCTGATCTAGATTTCGGATCGGCAGCCTTAGGCGGCCTTCTTCTTGACAGCGGCGCCGCCTTCGATCACGCCCATGATGTCGGACTCCTTCATAATCAGGAGATCCTGGCCGTCGATCTTGACCTCGGTGCCCGACCATTTGCCGAACAGCACGGTGTCGCCGGTCTTCAGATC
>JBARNC010000100.1:0-11980 GCA_049802775.1 Pseudolabrys sp.
CATCAGCCCTTCTAACGGATTGCGAAAGGCTTCGCGGCCCTTGCTCAGAGTTCCAAGCGCCGGAGAAATTCGTTCCATCTCACTAAGTAAGGAGCCGATACCAACGCGTGCCGATGGGAAACGCCCCACAAGCGCGCCACGCGCTTGCGCGAAGCCCTCAGGCAGCACAAACGGCTCGCCGACCGGGCCGCCACGTACCTCGTAAATGGCTCCCGTCGGTAGCCACTGCACCTGATCGAGCACGCCGAGGCGAGCAAGGACGTGATGCTTGGGATCAATGGGGTCACGCGGATTGCTGGTCTCATGCAGCGAAGCCTCGACGACGAGACCGCCTGCCCTATAGGTCGATGCCGCGCCACCGACGTCATGGTTGCGTTCGATGAGAAGTGTTTTGCGCCCTGCTTGTGCAACGAGCCCAGCTGCCGTCAATCCGCCTAGCCCACCGCCGATGACAATAACGTCATAGCTCTCCGCCATGCTGTCACCCTTTGGCCGTTGCTCGGGCAGACTAGCGTTCTTCAAGGGCGGAGTGTTGGCTGGATCCAGCCACCATTGCGGTGCGCTTCCCAGTCATGGCCATTGATCTCTTGCAGTAACCGCGGACAAATACGCGGACATCAGCGAGCCCTTCCAATATCCCTATTTGGATCGCTACGATCCCCTTCCGAAGTCTGGGGACGCGCATGAAGCGGCGCGAGTTCATTACTCTGCTTGGTGGTGCGGCGGCCGCGTGGCCGTTCTTAGCGAACGCGCAACAACATACGCGGCGAGTCGCCGTTTTGGTCGGCACCGCCAATGATTCACAAGGACAGTCGTGGCTAACAGGTTTCCAGCAGAAACTTCGAGAGCTCGGTTGGTCGGATGGTCGCGATATCCAGATCGACGTGATATGGGGCGGCGCCGACATCGAGCATATTCGAACCAGTGCAGCGGAAATGGTAAGGTCAAAGCCCGACATAATCCTTGTTTATTCGGTCCGCGTATTTGAACGAGGTGCGGCGGAGAACTGCTGAAATTCCGGTTGTCTTTATTGCAACCAACGATCCGGTTGGCCTCGGCATCGTCAAAAGCCTCTCACATCCCGGCGGCAACCTCACCGGCTTCATGCTTTACGAAGTCACGGTTGCTGGCAAGTTGGTGGAGCTCCTCAAGGAGATGGTGCCGCATCTTGCAAAAGTGGCTCTCCTCTTTAACCCGAACAACAGCAGCGCGGAGCAGTACTGGCAGCTTATTAAGAAGGTTGCAGAGTCCATTGGCATGACTCTGGTCTCGTGTGCATGACGCCACCAGCATCCAAGATGCTATTGATACATTCACGCGTGAGCCGAATGGCGGGCTCGTGCTCCCGACTGACGTAACTATTACTGCGTATCGCGATCTGATCGTCGAACTAGCGGCTCGGCATCGGCTATCTGTGGTCTATTCGTTCCGCTCCGTCGTGGCTGGTGGCGGTTTGATGTCGTATGGACCAGACACCTCCGATCTGTTCCTCCGCGCGGGTTCCTATATTGACCGCATTCTTAAAGGCGAGAAGCCTGCTGATCTGCCGGTACAAGCGCCGACGAAGTTTACGTTGGCGATCAACCTCAAGACCGCTAAGGCGCTCGGCCTCACAGTGCCGCGATCGATGCTGCTCAGCGCCGACGAGGTGATCGAATGAATGGCACGCAATGTCCGCTATTGGCACTTAGCGAACATCCCTAGTTGCACCGCACATGTCCGCTTTCGGGGGTAAAGCGGACATCGCTCCCGCATCGCAAAATGTCCGCTAATGACCCAAAGCAAACATCGTGCATAGATTGAGACTGAGACCCGCCTATTGGCTATTTACCGGCTTGGGTGTGCGACGTTGCAGGCTTCGGTGGCACTTGGGATTTCCGACGATGTCGTGCATTACATCGAACACGCGGACGCCCAGCTCTTTTGGCATCGGCGCAAGCCACGGCGAGGCATGCAAGATGGTGCGCGCGTCGGAAATCCCCTGCTGCCAGCGCGCCTCCATTGTGGATCGGCTGAACTCATAGTCCTTCAACGCGCCCTGGGGTTCGTTTGGGCGGTAAATAAGCTGCACGATATCCATCTCAGTGACGCAACCGTGCTCATAGAGCCGCCTGGCCTGTTCCGTGTTCGTGAGTTCTGGCGGGAGTAATTTATACAGCTCATTGATCGCATGCCGCACCTCGTGCTTGTCGCGAAAGGCACTCGTACTGACCATCGTCCGGCTGGAGTAACGAATATCCTTATCGCGTTCGTTAACCTCATCGAGATCGCGTGGCAGTCGGCCATGAGCCTGGAACACGTCGACCTGAAAGGTCAGACGGCTGCGGCGTGGAGAATAGTCCAGCACGTATTGCAGTGGCGTGTTTGAGAAAAGCCCTCCGTCCCAGTAGTGCTCGCCGTCGATCTCGACTGGCGGAAATCCCGGCGGAAGCGCGCCGCTAGCCATGATATGCTCGGAACGGATCCTGATTGTGGCACTGTCGAAATAGGCAAATTGGCCGGTCCTGACATTGACCGCACCAACGCTCAAGCGCATATCGGTCGCGTTGTTGATCCGGTCGAAATCAACCAGCCGTTCCAGCGTCCCCTTGAGGGCCGAGGTGTCGTAGTAGCTGATATACTTGCCCGGTGAAAACCAGTCCTGCGGCGTGCGTGGGGTGAAAAAGCCGGGCTGGCCGAATGTCAGCGCTGTCAGCGCACTTGCCTTTTGCTGCCAGGCGGTAAGCGACCCACTAAGCGCAAACGGCCATAGGCTGGTGGGGGCGGTAATCTCCTGCCAGAAACTGCGCAAGCGTTTCACGCGGTTCTCCCGTGTATTGCCAGCGATGATCGCAGCATTGATTGCACCGATCGAAATCCCCGCCACCCAGTCGGGTAAGTATTCCGAGGACGCCAGAGCCTCATAAACCCCCGCCTGATAGCTGCCGAGCGCGCCGCCTCCCTGCAGAACTAAGCCAATCTTCTTGTCGTAGGATGCTGGGCGTTCCGGTGGATCTGCATCAGTCATAAACGCGTCTCCTTGAAAAAACTTACGGCGTCGCTAGTCGATCTGGCAGTTGAGTGGGTGCACTATTGGCCTTGCGCGCGATGATGACATCGACAGGCTTGAAACCGGCGGGCAGCTACAAGTTAGCAGCACACAAGGGCGTATGTCCGCTTTTGGCACGACATTCAATCTTTATGGCCGAGGCGCGTGTCGAACGGCGGCTGGCTGCCATGCTTGCGGCTGCTTCTTCTTCGGACGTGAATTCCATCAAGGCAGCAGCCCTCGCGGTCACGTTCGCCCGACTAATGTCCGTTCTCGACGAGCGGCGAGCTAGCCTCGCGCTGCTGCGCGGTGACGCGATCACGGCAAACGCGGTCTGCCTACTCACAAGCACCACGGGCCCTCACTTAACCGCCGCCGTGATATGAGGCCATTCTTCCATCTGCACGCGGGCGATGAGCTTATAGCTACCGCTCTCGGGGCGGAAGAGCGAGGCCTCGCCCTCTTTGACGTCGAACCAGTCCTTCCCGAGAGCATCGACGATGTTCGGCTTGTGCGTAATGAGAATCGTGTTGGTGCCAGGCGTCGGTGCGGTGCCGAGCAGTTCGCGAAAAGCGTCGATGCGGCGGTTATTCTCGTTCGGCGATACCACGAGACCGCCCTCGGTAATATCTGCGGTCTTCTCGATATTCTTGAAGCCCGCGATGACCGCGGTCTCGTATGCTCGGTTGTACTTGCTGGTATAGACCTTGCCGATCGGAGCCCCGGCCTGATGTATGGCGTCGCCAAAAGCCTTTGCCAAGGCCTTGCCCTTGTCGTTGAGATTTCGCTGCGCCGCGATGTTGTCGAAGTTGAGTGGATCAGTGTCCGCCTGATCCGGGAAGGTCGCGCCGTGACGGACCACGATGACAATTCCTCCGGCACGCAGCGCCTGCACGACATTGTTATTGTCCGTGGCCGCGCGACTCTGCACCGCGAAGCCGAGCACTCCAAGCAGGCCAAGGGATGCCACAAGCGCAGCAACGGCTCGTCTTGACAGAATAGGCATTGTACGACTCCTCCAAAGTGATGACTGGGAGAGGCTGGATGTACCCGGCGCATCGTGGCGTTTCGCCGGCTGGTCGCCGTTGCCGCGCCTCGTGAGCAAGACCGCAAGTGGGTCGCTTTTATTCCCCGAAAGCGTTTCGGGAACGATGTGGCCGGTTACAAGCTCCCGCTTGGGACGTGCCATTGCAATCACAGGGGCCATGGACTCGAGTACATCGTCGCCAAGCACGAAATGGTGAAAGAGAGCTGCCGCTGCATGGCCCACGACCAAGCCCGCGAGCGCCCATGCGCCGAGTTCATGCGAAAAATGAAACGCGGCCTGTAGCGTCACATCCCGGGGCATGAGTGGCGGAAGCTGCCAAAAGTACAAAGCGAATGCACGCCCACCAAAGAGCGTGGTGAGCAAGCCCGTCGCCGGCTGGCCGATAAGCAGCGCGTAAAGCCCGTATTCACTCAGTTTGACCATAGCCCGATGCAGCCCGGTCATTTGTGTGGGGAAGGGTGGCAGGCTCGCCTTGGTCAACCGCCAAACCAGGCGAAGCGCCGTGACGAGCCAAATGGTCACGCCAGACGACCGGTGAATCTGGAGCAGAACCGGTGTGAAGTCGCTCTGCAGTGTCTCCGCGAGCGCGTGCAACCACGCGCTGGCGAACAAGACCAGCACGAGAAGAACAGTTCCCCAGTGCAGTGCTATCGAGAGCCCGTCGAAAGGTGGTCGCCGCGCGTTGATTGGCGCCTCATGGGTCCAGGTGCCGTAGTTCAACGGCGCAAGGTCCATCCCACGCGCACTAGGTTGGTTGAGCAAAGAATCCGTCTGCATGCTGGCGCTCCGCTATTTCCGTGTCTGACGGGAGCAAGACAGCGCGGTGCGCGGCTTTATTCCCCTCAGCATTACCGGCGCAGCCGGGCCATTCACGCCTGCGACCCAAGGAGCGAGATCAATGTACATCGCGCAACCTCTTCACAACTTCCGCCGGGCTCTCGCGCACGTACAGCGAGCCATTGACCGTGCGGATTTGCGTGCGCGCCGTTTGATAGCCTTCACCCGACGCTGACACGTCGGCGACGTTCGCAGGTGCAACGTAAACCGGATTGCCGTCCGGGCCGGTGAACTCAAGAAAGATCATAACGGCGAGCGCAATAAACTTTTTCAAGCCGGGCCCCCGTTTACATGAACACGAGAGTTGTCGATCTCAACAACGATTGCGTTGCGTTCCGCGAGCATCGCCCACAATTCATCGTGGATTTCTTCGACATGATCCTTCACGTGAAATAACAAAAAGCCTTTGAGCCCGCGAATGGCTGTAACGAATGCCACCGCGAAAAGGACTTTCCTGAGCTATGTCATCGTTGAACCCGTAAAGAGTTTGCGTTTACAGAGATCAGACTGATCGTGGCAGCGATTTATTTCCGCGCTGCTTTTGGCAACTGCGTGGATGCGTAGAAAAAAGACCGCGCCCCTGTTTGAGGCGCGGTCCTACTTCTCGATCAGATGATGCAACTCTGCCAGAGCCACCTCGCGGCTTTTGCCTGGGCTTCGGCCTTGCCGAAGGGCAGGTGGTAATCGCCTGGTATCGTCAACCCATTCCAGTTTTGGGGGCGACGACATTCCGCGATCCGTCCAGCGATAGCGACCCGGCTGGTCCAGTTCAGGAATCTGTTTGACACGGGGTGCCTCTAATCCTTGGAGTCGATCAGTTGGACTGATCAGCCTGGGCAGACAGACAGGCCGGTACAGGCCGCGAGTGTGTAATTCCCTGCCATCTCATTCCCACCTGCAGTTTCCAATACCTCATCGGATACTTCGTAAGTGAGGAGGTCTTCCTCGTTCAAGGCGCCAAGAAACTTCATCATGTTGCTTCTCCTGTGGTTGAAACCATACGTGGAGGAGACTGCAAAACGGTCTGCGCTATTCCCGGTAGTTGGAAGCCAACGCTTCACTTTTGGATAACGAGATTGCGAAGACCGCCCGGGAATAAATCTCGCTCAATGCCACTCGTTAGTCGCCTTACTCGCTTCCACTCTTCGCGGCTGGCACTGCTGTGATCGGTCTGCTTGCGCGGCGCAAGAAGCGGAAGGCTACTGGCGCCTAATCAAACATCCGATCGGATTTTGGGTAGACTGCTGCGGGGGTGAATGTCTGCTAGTGGACAGGGGCTTGGCTGAATGCACTAGAAAACAAAAAGCCTCACAATGTCCGCTTGTGTCGCCGCCAGGTCGTGGATCTGGCTTGGCCTCGTTTCGATATTGGCGGCCTTCTTGCTCGGCGCAGCGAGGACAATATTGATGGCCAAGCTGATCAGAATCGGAACGCTAACGGCGAGAAACCTTAATCCTCTACGCATGAGAGCCTCCTAATTCGCAATATTCGCTGTCATCCCATGAGCCACCGATGCCACTCGATGCGAACACGTGATAGTGCTTGGCATGCCACTTGGGCCCGGTGCCGCGTATGTAATACAATTTGGGTCTGTATGAATCGAACTGCATGAGCGTCCGAATTGCGTCCGCAAGATCCTTAGAAAGACAATAGGTTGTCGCGCGGGTGGCTGGCTACGTTCCACTGCCCTGATGCATGGTCGCCATTGGAGGTCTCGGAGTGGACTGTTCTGCATTTGATGTGTCACGGGTTGATACTTCCGGTCGCCGCCTCCACGACGATTGTCCCGGTCATATGCGGATGCAGGGAACAAAAGTACTTGTAGGTGCCTGGCGTCGTGAACGTGAACGCGTACGTGCCGTCGGTATCGAGCACCTTGGATCGGAAGTTGTTGGGTGACACAACCGTGTGCGGGATGTCGTCCTCGTTGGTCCACGTGACCGTGGTTCCAGCCTTCACCTTCAATTCCTGCGGACCGAAGGTGAAGTTTCCGATTTTGACGGCTGTCGCATCCGCGGCGAAGGCCGGCGTCGCCGCGAAGAGAAGAATGGCCACGACGCCCGCAACAAGACATTTCGTGAGCGATTTGATTCTGATCATGATTGCACCTAGCCCTGCAGGGGTGTTTTGATGATGGCGAGGCGTTGCTCGTTCTGCTTGAACAATGCATGACCTGGGCGGGAACCGGCGTACTTTCGACGAGCGCGGCCGGCGTGCCAACCTCGCTCGGTATCATCGACGAGGCAGTGGCCGCAGAGCAGAAGGGTTTCATTTTTCTGTAAATCAGCGATAGCTACATGGGCTTCGACAAGCCGGCCAATCCGAATGTCGATTACCTTGCGGCGGCGCAAGCCGTTTTCGCGGTCTCTCATCGTCGAATCTCCTGTAACGAGTTTGCGTTTACAGAGACCAGACTGATCATGACGGCGCTATATTCCCACACGAATTAACATCACAGAGATGTTATTGACGCCGTCCGATTTTGCGACGATGCCGTCACATTGTTCGACATGGTTTCGGTCAGTGTCGTCTTCACTGTAAACTCAAAGCACCTGGTCAAAATTTATTCCCGGACAACATTTTCAATCTTGTTTCATAAAAACGTTATCTAAAACGGGGCGGCAGTCATCGACCGCGGGGAATTTCCCAGACGTCTTTCAGTCTCCTCCTGTGTATGGCCGCTAACGGGCCGCTCCGTTCGTCGCCGCAAGTTAACGCCGAACGTCTTCGCGAAACCCCTAGAGATTTTAGGTCTCAACCACAGGAGAAGTGACATGAAGAAGTTTCTAACCACCTTGACTGTGCTGGGCGTCTTCGCGACGCCGGCATTTGCCCAATCGTTCGATCCTGATACCGGCACCGGCAACGTGCTGACGTTTGCACGAACATCGGTTGCTGCTCCCCAAAACGAGAAAATTGCAGGCGGCCGGAGGGGACTACATTCTTTCGCCATGGTCCCGGAACCCCGCTCGGCTTTTAATTCGGAAAGTCCGCAAGCCACGGGCGGTGGCAGCCTCGGCTATAATGAAATGCTCCGTAACTTCTGAGCCGACGAGAAAAGAGAGCGGGCCCTCGGCCCGCCCTCTTTATCTTGAAAGTCCTATTTGAAATCGTCGTCGAAGAAACATCGAAAAAATTCTTGCTCCGTCGGGAATGAATCGGACCGTAACAGAGTCTTTTTAACGAGGTTACTGCGGCTGCCTACTAATCTTTCGATATAACCTATTGTAAAGGCAAGAGAAACAGAGCGGCGTCCTGACCTCAATTGCAGAAGGATGAAGGAAGCGTCCGATCGCGCGCTCACGCCACTGGATGAAGGAAATCATGACCCGTTCAAAGACTGACGCTAATTCGGTGCTTTTGGTTCATGCCTATTTGGACGGCGAGCTCGACCCCGCCAACGCACTGGGGATCTCGCAGCAGATGAGCACGGACCCGGCGCTCGCGGCCGAAAGCGAGCGCGTCAAGGCATTGCAGCGGCTAATTCGTGAACGGCTCCCCCGCGAGGAAGCGCCGTCCGGACTTCGTCCCCGCATCGAAGCGTCGGTTGGCGGCCTGAGACGACAGCACGCGCAGCCGTCATGGCGCGCGCTTGCGGCGTCGATCGCGTTAACCGCCATGGTCACCGGCAGCTCGACGTGGTTGGTGGTCGGGTCTCAACAACAGCAGCCCACGATGGTCGCGGATGCGCTCGTCTCCGACCACATCCGTGCACTGATGGCGCCGGAACCAGTCGATGTGGTGTCATCGGATCGTCATACGGTAAAGCCCTGGTTCAATGGCCGTATCCCAAATTCGCCACGCGTTGTTGACCTTGCGAAAGATAATTTCCCATTGATTGGGGGTCGTATCGATGTGGTCGGCCAGACGCCCGTGCCGACGTTGGTCTATCGGCATGCCAAGCACATCATCAGCCTTACGGAGGTGCCAGCCGAGAGCCGCAGCTTGGGCGGGACTCCACGCACTGTTAACGGCTATAACGTAGTGCACTGGATCGAGAACGGTGTGAGTTACTGGGCAATCTCCGACGTCGCCCTAAAGGACTTGGAGGATTTCGCTCGATTGTTCCGTGCCAGCCCAACCGAATTGTAACGGATCGGGGGCGGGTGCGATGTCAATAGCCTCTCTGCCGGTCAGCATTAGGCCAATTAAATCTGAAAGGCCAAAAATGCGGTTGGTTGCCTCTGGCGCCCCAGATTCGTTGAGCGGTCTCGATGATAACGCGCGCTTCAGGAGCGTAGTGATGCCGCACATCGACGACGCCTATCGGCTGGCGCAATGGTTAACTGGCAATCGTACGGATGCCGAGGATGTGGTGCAGGATGCGTCGTTACGCGCCTTCCGCGCCATTCGAGAGTTTGCCGGCGGCAGTGCCCGGTCTTGGTTGCTGACCATTGTGCGGAATACCGCTTACACTTGGCTCCGCAAGAATCGCCCAACTACGGTCATCACGGTCGATGATCTCGAAGCGGTCGAGCTCGAGCACGCCAAGCCAAGCGACCCGAACGATGAGACGCCGGAGGCAGCACTCATCGCAAAAGTCGATGCCGAACAGCTCCGTGCAGCAATCGCTGCGTTGCCCACGCCATTCCGGGAGACGCTGGTTTTGCGGGATATCGAAGGCCTTGATTACCGCGAGATCGCTGAGGCGACTGAAGTGCCAATCGGAACCGTGATGTCGCGGCTGGCGCGCGCACGCCGCCGGCTAATCGCTACGATCGGGAACGAACGATAACTAAGTGGCGTGACCTGAGCTCAAGGCGCTTGTCTGGGAAGATGCCGGTGAGAACTTAGCTCGCCTACAACGATCTGCCTTTATCCAAAGCGGGTAGGCGATGGATCGATATGACCGCCCTGGCGGGAATAAATCTCCGCCTCGCCCGGTCTAGCAATAACCGGTTCACTTATGACGGGAGACGAAGATGACAGACCACGATGAAGGCGTCAGCCGCCGCAAGGCTCTGGAGTGCATGACCTGGGTGGGTACCGGGGTGTTGTGGACCATCAGCGGCGGGGTGCCGCACTCGCTCGGCCTAATTGACCAGGCCATAGCGAAGGAGGCTTCCGGCCTCACCTTCCTGCAGATCAGCGACAGCCATATGGGCTTTGACAAGCCCGCCAACCCCAACGCGAAGGGCACACTGGAAGAGGCGATCGACCGGATCAAGGCCATACCGACCAAGCCGGCCTTCATGATTCATACCGGCGACATCACGCATCTGTCCAAAGAGTCGGAATTCGACGACGCCGAAAAGATCATCTCGCAGGCCAAGCTCGACGTGCACTACGTGCCGGGCGAGCACGACGTGATCGATCCCGAGATCAAGCTGTACAAGGAACGCTACGGCCGCGGCGCCAAAGGCCCGGGTTATTACAGCTTCGACGCCAATGGCGTGCACTTCATCGGTCTTGTCAACGTCGCCAATCTCAAGGGCGGGGGCATGGGCAGTCTCGGGGACGAGCAGCTCGAATGGATGGAGGATGATCTCAAAGGCCGCTCGGCGTCGACGCCGATCGTGGTGTTCGCACACATCCCGCTGTGGGCGGTCTATCCAGAGTGGGGCTGGGGCACCGAGGATAGCGGCCGCGCGCTCGCCTACATGAAACGCTTCGGCTCGGTGACCGTGCTCAACGGCCACATCCATCAGGTGATGCAGAAGGTCGAAGGCAATGTCACCTTCCACACCGCGCGTTCAACCGCATTCCCGCAGCCGGCGCCAGGTACTGCGCCGTCGCCGGGCCCGATGAAGGTGCCGGAGGACAAACTGCGCACGTTGCTCGGCACCGCCAGCGTAACTTTCAAGCCGGGCGAACAGCGGCTCGCCATTATCGATACGCCGCTGCAGAGCTGAGGACGCTGATGACACTTGGAAGAACGCTCGCGCTTGGCGCGATTATCCTGCTTGTCGCCGTCGCGATCGCGGGAAGCCCGGTCCGGGACATCGAGGTGAAGATCGACAACTTCACCTTTAACCCGAAGCAGGTCATGGTGAAGGCCGGCGATACCATCACCTAGGTCAATCACGACGATATTCCGCACACGGTAGCTTCGCAAACCCAAGCGTTCCGCTCGAAAGCGCTCGACACCGATGACAAGTTCTCGTTTACATTCGCGACACCGGGCACCTATCCTTATTTTTGTGCGTTGCATCCGCAAATGACCGGTACGATTGTGGTTGAAGCGAGTGCAGCGAAGTAGCGTTCGGTGAGCCCTATCGAGCGATACGCGGTTTCCGGAGCAGCGCCGTCGCCACTCACTGTGTGTACCGAAAACCTCATCCGCATTGATCAGCCGAAAGAATCACCGAGAAACTCCCTCGCTTCTGATCCCTTGGTGCAAACCGCTGGTAAAGAAAGCGCGCGAGATTCTGCTGCCGCATTCTCTTGTACGGCAGCAGGTGCGTCCGATCAAAGTCGAGCGGCGCGCGGCACTGCTCAGATCGATTGCACATGGCCGTGCGTGGCTGGAAGCTGTCGCCTCCGGCGTTGAGACTGTCGAGGAAATCGCTGCGGGCCATAAATGCAGCGTTCGTCATGTCAACATGACGATCTCGATGGCCTTCATCGCTCCCGATCTGGTCAAAGCCGCGGTCGAAGGTCGGCTCCCCCGCGGCATTGGCATCGCCAATCTGCGCGATGCGCCGGCCGAGTGGTCGCTTCAATTTGCGCGGCTCGGGCTGGCTTACACTTAAAAGCCCGCGTTCAGGAAGAAGCTCGGTTCAGAACTCGGCTAACCGGTTTCATTTTTCTTCAGTTGGCAAGCCGCGCCGTCCACCCTCCGGGAACGGGATTTTTCCGAGCGGAGACGACGCCCCGAAAAATGCCGATATCGCCAACCGGAACAGAGAAGCCGAAAGGCAACGACACGAAAGCCCGCCAATCGCGGGCTAACATGGCAAGTCTCCGCAAAGCGCCACATAACCAGACTGCGTTGTGGCGGACGCAGTCGCATGCGAACCGGTCTCCACTTCCGAATTCCGTTGCAGCAGGGAAATAAACAGGGAATTTTTCAATTTTGGGCCGACTCGCGGTTCAGCGGTCGCCATTCGTCCAATGATTTAGCGGAC
>JBARNC010000101.1:0-1567 GCA_049802775.1 Pseudolabrys sp.
TTAGGCCGAAAGGTCGCTGCCATGGACCCGCGAACCCGAATACTGTTGGAGGCGCCGGTCACCCGCACGATCCTGCGTCTGGCCCTTCCGAATGTCGTGGTCATGATGGTGCAGGCCTCGATTGGCCTGATTGAAACCTATTTCGTCGCGAAGCTTGGGCTCGACGCCCTCGCCGGCATAGCGCTGGTGTTCCCCCTCTTCATGTTGTTGCAGATGGTATCGGCGGGCGCGATGGGAGGCGGCATTCTGTCGGCCATTGCGCGCGCCTTGGGCGCGGGTGAGCGTGATCGTGCCAATGAACTGGTTTGGTCCGCCGTCGCGATAACAATAGGACTGGGTGCGCTCACCACCATCGCCGCGCTTCTGCTCGGACCGAAGCTCTATGCCCTGATGGGTGGCCGTGACGGATCGCTCGCCGCGGCAACCACGTACTCCGCGATCGTGTTCGCCGGCGCGATTCCGCTTTGGTTGTTCAATTCTTTCGCTGCGATCATCCGCGGCACCGGCAATGTGTTCTTCCCGGCTGCGGTGATTGTCGCTGGCGCGTTGGTTCTTATTCCGCTGTCGCCGTTGCTGATTTTCGGTCTCGGGCCGTTTCCTCATCTCGGCATCGCGGGCGGCGCTGCGGCAGTCTGGCTCTATTACGTGGCCGGTTGCGTCGTCTTCGTGCACTTCATCTGGTCTCACCGCGGAGTACTCAATCCCCCCTTGATCCCGCCGCGTCTCGCCTGGGCGCCGATGCGCGACATCCTTCGCGTCGGCGCAGTCTCGTCAATCGTGAGCCTGTCGACCAATGTCAGTATCGCGACTGCAACTGGTCTTGCCGGTCTCATCGGCCCTGCCGCAGTCGCCGGTTACGGTACCGGTGCGCGGCTCGAATATCTGCTGGTGCCGCTGGTGTTCGGCTTAGGCGCGCCTGTGGCGGCCATGGTCGGCACGTGCATCGGCGCCGGCCGTAGAGACCGGGCGCTGCGTGTCGCATGGACCGGCGCGGCCATTGCCGGCGGTCTTACTGGAGCGATCGGTCTTGCGGCCGCGTTGTTTCCGTCAGCCTGGCTGTCGTTGTTCGGGAACGGTCCAAACATGATCGAAACCGGATCGCTTTACTTGCGCATCGTTGGTCCGAGCTACGGCTTCTTCGGTGGCGGGCTCGCATTGTATTTCGCCTCGCAGGGTGCCGGCCGTGTGGGCTGGGCCATGATGGTTGCGGTACTGCGCGTCATGATCGCCGTCGGCGGTGGATGGATCGCAGTCACGATTTTTGGCGGGAGCACCGCCCTGTTTGTTGTGATCGCCGGGGCACTCGTAATTTACGGACTTGGCAATGCAGCCGCCGTTGCGGGCGGCGCATGGTTCAAGACCGTCAGCTCTCAAAATCGGCAAAGAATTGAGACCCCCCATGTCCGTGCCGCCGTCTGAAGCAACGATCAAGCCGACACAGCGCAGTTTCTGGATCGCCGTGATCTGGGGAGCCGTGATTCTCACTATCAGGATCGGCGCGCGCCAAATCTTCGGCATCTTTCATCAGCAACAGGAGCTTCAAATGTCAGACCTGAAAGGAACAGCG
>JBARNC010000102.1:0-2399 GCA_049802775.1 Pseudolabrys sp.
GCCCGCGATTGGGTTTGTCACCTGCGTTTGACTGGTATGGAGACCCATTCTGCACCGCCGGCATATGTTTTTCCATTGGGTGGCTACCATGCACAAAGGTGCGTGCGCCTTGGGCAGAGGCGGTCGAAGGCACGGCAGCGGCCTCTCCCGCGGCAGCATTTTTGGTAATTTTGCGCGATAAAATCATCTCTCGTTTCCGCTTTCGCGTTCACTCCCGTCTTGGCGTTCCATTTTCACTCGAAATATAATTCGATGTTAAACCGGCGCCATTAAATTGCCTGTTAGATTCTGGATTTCTCTTTTTCATACAAAAACGGCCGGCCTATTGGCCGGACCGTTTTCAAATCCAAAGTCACACTTAGTAAGTCGCCGGCCGTCTTGACTGTGCCAGCCTTCGTCGTCGGAAACGCCGTAAGTCGGCACGGCCCTTTCCGTCGCAGACCGTCATGGCAACGCGATCACCGCTAAAAAAGCGCTCTCTAAATTTGGTCGAGGGCAGCGTTTCACTTTCAAAGTCCCCTTAGCTAGCGATTGTGTCGACCACGATACGGCTCGCTGGGCTGACCAAGAACACTTTGTCCGTGGTCTTCACGTATTCCAGTCCACGCACCTGGGTGATGTCGCCGATCGAAGACGGCAAGACATGCAACTCATTCAACGCGACCTGAGTCGGCAATTCGCTCGCGCGCTTGAGATCATCGATGTCCGTCGCGGGCGCGGTCTTGTCCGCCATTACTGTCAGATAGATGCGCTGACGCTGCTGGTCGTTCAGGCCCAACGGCCAAGCCATAATTGGAATCCGATCGAGCGTATCGTTGGCGTTGGAAAATTTCGCCGGTGTAGTCTGGGGGCTGGCTCCAATCGGCGTAGTCACTTCCGCCTCAGTTGATGCCGCACCGTTGGTTTCGTTGTGTTCGAATGTGTACGTCAGCCGCTCGGAGGCTAAATAGGCCGCCCGCGCGTCAGCGTCCGACGGTATTTCACGCGCCAAACTACTGCTCGGAACCTTGGGTGTGTAGCCAAGGTTGATCTGCCCGGTCGATGGGACAAAACCAGCGTCAATCGTAGACACATCAGCGTCCTGGGCCTTCTGTGCGATTCCGGCCACCGTCGCAACGCTGGCGAAGACCACAAGTTCGGCCATAACGACGATGATTGCGCTCTTTATCTTCATGATAAATCTCCAATGCGAATGAATGGGCAGGGCATAGGCTGGGTTAGCGTGATCAACACAGCACCAAGAATTCTGGCCACAACATGTCAAAACAACTCCTCTGGCAGTCTGCTTGCGTCACTTGCCATTTCGAGGCACGTGAGCAACTCGGTGTAGGTCGGCTCGAAGTCCATCATGGTGTGCACGCAAGTGGCTCGGTCAGCCGTCTTGAATTTCGTCCACCTCTTTACGAGTTGATCGTGAGCATCCTGCTCGTCCGACATGCAGGCTTGCATCCTGTCTGTAGTCGTGATTTCCGCTAGGGCAGCTGCGTGACAACTCGCACGCACATCAAAGGTCGGCACGCCGCCACCGGATGCGGCAATCAAATGAAGCGCAAGTGGGACTGCAAGAATGAGATTTGCCATGACTCTAGTTCCGATTGTTTGACGCCAACGTCATTGTGAAGTCGGTATTGGTAGTTCGAGGAGACGAGGTAGGCGGGCGGAAGCCTGCCCACTCGTCAGTCCTAAACATTTATCAATACTGCTTCAGTTCCTCGTTGTAGCCGATGCTTCCGCCGCCTGTTTTGGCTGGGCTGTCGGAACCGACAACGGTTTTGCTACGGGTATTTTCTACGGGAGCTTGCGCGAACGCGGACATAGCGTCAGCGCGTCCCGCCTGCTGCTGCTCCAATGCCGGGACGTCGATAACATTGCCCGAGCCAAAGTCATGGCTGAACGACTGGGCAAATGCGGGCGTCGCAATGACGGTCAGCAAACCCACGATGGTCAGAAACTTCTTCATGTCACTTCTCCTGTGGTCTTCCTGGAATTTTAATTCATTCGTCGAGTGGAAGAGTTGAACTCGGCGACACAGGTGAAATAGACGCCCGCTTCGCGGACACCACTAACATACGGTTCAGAAATCTTAATTCGTTTTTATGGATGAATTGCAAGATTCTTTGGAAGAAGACGAACAACCGAGTGAGGCTAAACGCGAATTTAGTTTTATGACGCGCAATTTAATGGTGGCGCTGTCATTGCAGGTTTAATTTCCGCGCGACGGTTGTTCGGTCGGACCGCGTTGTAACTCTGCACCGGTCAACCGAGAGCAAGTTAAGGAGGGCGCTGTCATGGCCCGTACCGCCGCATTGCCGGCACTCAAGGCCGAATCCGGCCTTTCACACTATCTCGACGAAATTCGGCGGTTTCCGATGCTGGAACCGCAGGAAGAATACATGCTG
>JBARNC010000103.1:0-44224 GCA_049802775.1 Pseudolabrys sp.
GCGCAGCCCAGAATATGCTGTGCCAACACGTCGAGCGCACCGGTGCGCAACGGCGACGTGTCCTGCGCATTCTCAGCCACTGCATCGATTGCGGCCCGGCACTCCAACACTTCGAAGCGATTGGCCGGCACCAGCACGGCTTCGGACGGCTCATCCAACCGATGATTGGATCGCCCGATTCGCTGAAGGAGCCGCGAGCAGCCTTTTGGCGCGCCAACGTTGATCACCAGATCGACGGCGCCCCAATCCACGCCAAGATCCAAAGAAGACGTGCACACCACCGCCCGCAATTTACCGGCGGCCATTGCACCTTCGACACGGCGCCGTTGCGCGACATCGAGCGAGCCGTGATGCAAAGCGATGGCGAGATTGTCGTCGTTCGCCCGCCAGAGTTCCTGAAAAAGAAATTCTGCCTGACTGCGGGTGTTGACGAAGACCAGCGTCATCTTGTGCGCCTTGACGTGTGCGTAGATTTCGCCGAGCGCATGCTGTGCCGAATGGCCTGCCCAAGGCAGATGATCCTCTGTGTCAAGCATTGTGACAACCGGCTGCGCCCCCGCCTGAGCGACCACAAGATCAGCGCGCGCCTGGCCATGCAGCGGCTGCGGCACCAAAAAACGGCACAGTTCGTCGGGCTCGGCGACCGTCGCGGAGAGGCCGACGGTGGTGAGTTGCGGTGCCAGCGCGAGCAGGCGGGCCAAGCCGAGTGACAGCAAGTCGCCGCGCTTGGAAGTGACCAGCGAATGCAATTCGTCGAGCACCACGCGCTTGAGCGCGCCAAACATGTAGGGCGCGTCGGCGCTTGCGAGCAGCAGCGCGAGCTGCTCCGGCGTGGTGAGCAGGATGTCGGGCGGATCGCGGCGCTGGCGCTGGCGTTTGGATGCGGGTGTGTCGCCTGTGCGTGTTTCGAGTCGAACCGGTAACCCCATTTCTTGCACTGGAATTTCCAGATTGCGCGCGATGTCGACGGCAAGCGCTTTCAAGGGCGATATGTAAAGTGTGTGCAGGCCTTGCGAGCGCGCTAACGCGAACCCAGTCGATTTCAGATTTCCCGGGCGAACACTACGCTCGGTCAGCTCAACCAGCGTCGGCAGAAAGCCTGCAAGCGTTTTGCCGCCTCCGGTCGGCGCAATCAGCAGCACCGAGCGACCGGCTTCGGCTTTCGCCAGCAGTTCGAGTTGGTGGGTGCGCGGCTGCCAGCCTCTATTTGCGAACCAACGCACGAAGGCCTCTGGCAGCGCCGGTTTGGCGTCGAAAAGATCGCGCGCGGGTTCCATCGATTTCAATTTCCGGCCATCACGATCAGCCCTGGCACCGGTACACCTTTCTCGGTCCGAGTAGAGGCAAAATCGAGGCTGATCGGCTTCATCCCGGCAGTGACCAAAGCCGCCCGCACATGAGCTTCACCGTGGGCGTAGCGCAAGGTTTCGCGCAGGAGAACGCGGTCGCCCGCGTGCGTTTCAACGCTGAAGGCGAGTTGGCCAGACGATGCCCGCACCTGGGCAATTGCCTTGAGCACCGGCGCGAGGTCGTCGAGATACATGAATACATCAGCGGCGAGCACGAGATGATAGCGCGCGCCGATCTTTGCCTCGCCGGCGAGAAAATCCAGCACCCCGCTTTCGATCAGCCGGTCGTAAAGGCCTTTGCTGCGCGCCTGTGCCAACATGGCGGGCGAGAGATCAACGCCCACCATCCAGTCGGCAAACGGTCTGAACGGAAGCGCCGCCAGACCGGTGCCACAACCGAGATCGAGCACTGAGCCGAATTTCATTCGTTGTCCGACATGCGCGGCTTGAACAGCATGGAACAGCAGTTCCGGTGCGCGATAGTTCAGTCCCTTCGTCAGGGCCTCGTCGAAACCCGGCGCATAGCCGTCAAATAATGCGCGCACGTAGCCTTGCGGCATGGCAGCGGCGGGCTGAACGCCGAGTTGAATTAGATGGAGTGCGGCACCGTGGCGATCCACCGGGTCGGCCGCCCTCGCCTCCTCAAAGGCGGCAACAGCGCTGGCCCGGTCACCCAGTTTCTCGCGCAATTCGCCGAGCGCGAACCAAGCCGAGGCATAACGTGGCGCAAGCTCGAGCGCTTGCGTCAGCAAATCCGCGGCTCCCGCGAGATCACCCTTGGCCTCGCGGTCCCGCGCCCATTCAAAGCGGCGGTCGGCGATCAGATTGCCCGACGACAGATGGATCGGCTGCGGCTGCAAAACTTGAATCCCCGGTTCTTGGCTGTAGCAATTTTAAGGCATGTCTGTAGCTCGCGCGCGTGCTAGCATTGCCGCCTGAGCAGGACGCATTGGGCTATGAGCAACGACACAGTGACTAGGATCTTCGGCGGCACCCCGCTTGCGGTACTGGGGCGCCTAGTTCTGCTGTCGATCCTGGTCGGCGTGATCCTCTCGGCGCTCGGACTCGACCCATTTGACATTATCCACAGCATCGAGCGGCTGATCCGCTCGATCTGGAACATGGGGTTCGACGCGTTCCGCTGGCTGTGGCGCTATTTTCTGCTCGGCGCGGTTATCGTGATTCCGATCTGGATTTTGATGCGCCTGTTCAACGCGCCCAGGGGAAGGTAATTCCTACCGCTCGTTCCCGCGAAAGCGGGGACCCGGTCCTTAAATATCTGGATTCCCGCTTATGCGGGAATGAGAGGAGAATGCTAGCCTGGCCAGCTTTCCGCAGTGATCGCGGCCGCATCGCTGCCAATCATCGACGCGAGCGAATTACGGTGGCCGCGTTTGAGCGCCGCCGTGAGATCATCCTTGATCTCGGTCACTACCCCGATCCCGCGGTAAACAAGCGCGGTATAAACTTGCAGCAGCGTGGCACCAGCCTTGACCTTGGCGATAGCGGTCGCGCCGGAATCGATACCGCCAACCCCGATCAACGGGAACGCGCCTTCGGCGCGCACGAAAGTTTCCGCCAGCATGCGGGTCGCGAGCTTGAACAGGGGTCGGCCGGATAGTCCGCCCTGCTCACGCGCCTTGTCACGCTCGCGCAACGAGCCGGGCCGCGAGATGGTGGTATTGCCGACGATCATGCCATCAACGCGACGTTTACGCGCGATACCAACGACGTCGTCGAGATCCGGCAGCGTAAGATCGGGCGCGATCTTGACAAGTACTGGCGTCGGGCCGGCGCGCGGACGAACCCGTTCACGCGCATCGAGCACCCGTGCAAGCAGATCGTCAAGCGCTTTTGCCTGTTGCAAGTCGCGCAGACCCGGCGTGTTTGGCGACGAAACGTTGACGGTGAAATAGTTGGCGACGGTCGAGAAAGTTTCGATGAGCCGAACGTAATCCTCGGTACGATCCGTTGAATCGCGATTGGCGCCAATATTGACGCCCACGATCCCGCCAGCATCGCGGCGGCGCGCGAGCCGCATGTGTGCCGCAGCCGCGCCGTCGTTGTTAAAGCCGAGACGGTTGATCACAGCCTGGTCGGCCTCAAGGCGGAACAGGCGTGGTCTTGGATTGCCAGCTTGCGCTCGCGGGGTGATGGTTCCGACTTCGACGAAACCAAAGCCGAGACGCAGCAGGGCGTCCGGCACCTGCGCGTTTTTGTCAAAGCCAGCGGCGAGCCCGACCGGATTCAGGAATTTGAGCCCGAAAGCCCGCACAGCAAGTTCGTCACCATCAGCCGGCGCCCTGGCCGACGGCATGTAGCGCAGCGCCTTGACGGCGAGTGTATGTGCATCCTCAGGATCGAGGGCGCGCAGCAATGGACGAGACAGGCGGTCGAAAAGACCGATCAACAGGCGGACCTCCGAACTGGCATGACAATTGACCCTACCGATGGGGCCAAGGCTTATTCAAGGCGATGGCCCCAGTAAACTATTGCGGAAGGGGGGCGACTGAAGGCTATAATTCCTATCCAGCGGAACACAGCCACAGACAGGTGCCCGCGCCCATGCCTATGCTGACCCACAACCAGATCTGGACTGCCATCGACCGGCTGGCCGCGCGCGCCAAGCTAACGCCGTCCGGTCTCGCCAAAAAGGCGGGCCTCGACCCGACTACATTCAACAAATCCAAGCGCGTCACGCCGGAAGGACGGCCGCGCTGGCCGTCAACGGAATCGGTAGCCAAGGCGCTGCAAGCGACAAACACCAAGTTCGACATTTTCGTTACCCTGATCACCGACGGCGGCAAGCCAGCGATGCACAACGTGCCGCTGATCGGCTTCGCACAGGCCGGCACCGGTGGCGTGTTCGACGATGGCGGTTTCCCGGTCGGCAAAGGCTGGGAAGAGATTACCTTTCCTTCGGTCACCGATGAGCACGCCTACGCCCTGGAAATCTCCGGTGACTCAATGAAGCCGGCCTACCGCGGCGGTGACGTTATCATCGTTTCGCCGGGCGCACCGGTGCGAAAGGGTGATCGGGTCGTGGTCAAGACCAAGGATGGCGAGGTCATGGTCAAGGAGCTCAAACGCAAGACTGCGAAGTCAGTCGAGCTCAAATCGCTCAACGCCGAGCATCGCGACCGCACGTTGCCGATGTCCGATGTCGTATGGCTCGCGCGCATTGTCTGGGCAAGCCAGTAGCGCCGGCACAAATCTTTGGCACCGCTCATTCCCGCGTAAGCGGGAATCCAGCATATCTAAGCGCTGCGCGCCAGCGCGCCGTCGATCATGTCGATCGTATTCTGCAGGCCATAGACCGCCACAAACGAGCCAAAGCGCGGACCTTTCTCCTGGCCCAACAATACCTGATAGAGCAGGTTGAACCATTCGAGCGAGACCCCAGGCTTGCCGTCCTTCGCTTTCTTTTTTTGGTCCAGGAATGGCTCGCGGCGCCCGACTTCATAGACCACGTTCTGAATATCTTCGGCGTTAGCATCGGGCTGCAACTGCGAAAGCGCGTCGCGCAGATCGATCAAGGCCGCGCGCTCAGCATCGGTAGGCTCGCGGAATCTCTTTTCCGGCAGCACAAAGTCACGGAAATAATGGATGGCATATTCGACCAGCTCATTGAGCTTGGGATGCGTTTTCGGCGTAACGCCAGGCCGGTAGCGGCCGATGAAGCCCCACAGTGTTTCGGCATTCTCGGCATTCGATGAAGACACAAGCGTAAGCAGCATCGCAAATGAGATCGGCATGTCGCTCTTCGGTGGCTTGCCAGAATGAATGTGCCAGACTGGATTCGACAGCTGCTGCCGCGGGTTCTGCCGCTCAAAGCCATCGAGAAACTGATAGTACTCATCGACGTGGCGTGGAATGACGTCAAAGTACAGTCGCTTGGCGGCCTTCGGCTCGCGATACATGAATAATGACAGGCTCTCAGGGCTGGCGTAGCGCAGCCATTCCTCGATCGTCAGGCCGTTCCCTTTGGACTTGGATATTTTCTGACCCTTCTCGTCGAGAAATAGTTCGTAATTGAATCCTTCCGGGGCAGCGCCACCGAGTGCACGGCAGATTTCACCCGAGAGCTTCACCGAATCGATCAGATCCTTGCCGGCCATTTCGTAGTCGACGCCAAGCGCAACCCAGCGCATGGCCCAGTCCGGCTTCCATTGCAGTTTGCAGCGGCCACCAGTGACAGATGTGGTCACCTGTTCTTTGGTGTCGGGATCTTCATAGGTGATGGTTCCAGCCTTGGCATCGTGCGCCGTGATCGGCACTTGCAAAACGACGCCGCTCTTCGGCGATAGGGGCAGGAAGGGAGAATAAGTCGCCGCGCGCTCTTCGCGTAGCGACGGCAGCATAATCGCCATCACTTCATCGAAACGCGCCAGCACTTTAAGCAACGCCTGATCGAACCGGCCCAATTTGTAGCACTCGGTCGACGACAGAAACTCGTATTCAAAACCGAAGTGATCCAGGAACGCACGCAGACGTGCGTTGTTATGTTCGCCGAAGCTCGCATGAGTGCCAAACGGATCGGGTACCTTGGTTAGTGGCTTACCGAGATGCTGATCCAGCATCTCCTTGTTCGGCACATTGTCTGGCACCTTGCGCAGGCCATCCATGTCATCGGAGAAAGCGATCAGTCGCGTCTTTATCTTGTTGTCTGTAAGTACACGAAAGGCGTGCCGCACCATGGTCGTGCGGGCAACCTCGCCGAATGTGCCGATATGCGGAAGGCCGGACGGACCGTAGCCGGTCTCAAAGATGACCTCGTCCTTCGGGCGCTTCTTGAGTCGTGTGACCATCTTGCGCGCTTCTTCGAACGGCCAGGCATTCGATAGCTCGGCGACCTGGCGTAAAGAGTCGGCGGTGTCAGTGGCAGACATCAGGGTCTCCGGGGCGCGGACACTAGAAATGCGGCGCGCCTGCGTCAAATATGCCGCTCAAAACGGGCTGATAGGGAAATAGCGCAGCCACAGGTCGGTAAAGCGGCCCTTTTCCCACAGCCGGAACAGCGCCCAATTGAATGCCTGCCGCAACAGGTCATTGCCGCGCCTCACCACGATGCCTACGCCTTCGCCAAAAAAACGGCTTTCCAGGTAGGGCCCGCCCCGGAACACGCAGCAGTCCGCTGAATCAGTTCCGTTGAGCCAAAATGCGAGCGAGACACCGTCGCCGAAAAGGAGATCGACCTCGCCTCGCTTCAGCGCGAAACGCGCGGCATCGGCATCGGGGTAAGGATGCAACTCAGCCTCGGTGAAGAGCGTCTTTAGATAAGCCTCGTGCGCGGTGCCGGCGACAACCGCGATCTTTTTTCCTTCGAGCGCCTCCGGGCGCACGTCCTTAATCGTACTGTCGCGGCGCGCTACGAACCTCGCCGTTGCGCGGTAATAGGGGTCGCTGAAGTCGACGCGCGTGCGCATTTCCGGCGTCGCAGCGATCGATGCGATGATGGCATCGCCGTTGTTGCTGTTGAGCGCCCCGATCAACGTATCGAAACGGCGCATCTGCACCGTGCAGGCGACCTGGAGCTCCTCGCAGATCAGGCGTGCTAGATCGACGTTGAAGCCGGTGGGCGCTCCGTCGGGCCCGGCATAGTTGAACGGGGGATAATCGGTCTCGGTGAGGAAACGGATGATATTGATGCGCGAGAGGTCCGGCCGCTCCGGCCGCCGGCGCGGATCCCAAAAACCGGGCACCGCCATGGTATCGGCCGGCGGGGTAACGGTTGGCGGCGCGGGAGATGCGCCTTGCGGCGGATTGACGGTCTGCGCCTGCGCCGCAGCAATCGTCGCTGCCAGAATGACGGCGATGATGGTGACAGCGCCGCCACGCATATATTGACCGTTCGTCCAGTTCATTCGCCGGCCCTTATTAACGGGAATCGCGGCGAACATAGCATCGCCTTAGCGGCGGGCCAGCCACAATCGGAAACGGATAGTTACGCTAGGCGGTCAAGTGCTTCTCGATATCGTGCACCGGGTGCTTGACCAGATCCTTGTCGATCTCGGTACGTATGGCGCCGCGCAAGGCGTGCGAGTAGGCATGACGGATCATACCGAGGGCGCGCGGCGGCGCCACAAGGATCAGCGATTTCACCTTGCCGGCGACAACCTCGGCGTCGAGCTTTTGGGCGAGATGGGTGAGGAAGGCCTGTTCGGCCTGATTGTGCCAGTCGGTTTGCGTGACCGCGCTGCTGTTTTGGCCGATGGAACTATGGGTGCGGCCAGGTTTATCGGCGCCGAGCAACCGGGTCGGCATATCTTTTTGCTCATAGACCTCGCGCATCTTGAGATTAGGAAACTTAGCGTCTCCGGCGTTCTCCAGCACGAGCGCCTTGGCGCCATCACAAACAATCACCCACTCTCCATGACGTATCAACAATTCAGACATAGAGCGACCTCCTCAATTACACGTAACCGTACCGCACGCAGGAGCTTGCGTTTTGTTCTGGATCAAACGTTGAAGCCTTCGATTTGTTGCGGAAACAGCGACTTTAGTTGGTGCCGTCGAGTAGCCGGCGGGCGATAACCTGGGCCTGGATTTCGGCGGCACCTTCAAAAATATTCAGAATCCGGGCATCGCACAAAATGCGAGAGACCGGAAATTCTAGCGCGAAACCATTGCCGCCGTGCACCTGCACGGCATTGTCTGCGGCTGCCCAGGCGACCCGGGCGGCGAGCAACTTGGCCATGCCAGCTTCCAGGTCGCAGCGACGACCGGAATCTTTCTCGCGCGCTGCATGGTATGTGAGTTGGCGCGCAATCATGATTTCCACCGCCATCATGACGATCTTGTCAGCCACACGCGGGAAGCCGATGATCGGGCAGCCGAATTGCATGCGGTTCTGCGCGTAGGCGAGCGCTTGCTCCATAGCAGCTTGTGCGACCCCTATGGCACGCGCGGCAGTCTGAATGCGGGCAGACTCGAAAGTCTGCATAAGCTGCTTGAAGCCGAGACCTTCGACTCCACCGAGCAAGTTTTCCGCTTTCACCTCAAAACCATCGAAAGCGATCTCATATTCCTTCATGCCGCGATAGCCGAGCACCTCGATTTCGGTGCCGCTCATTCCTTGAGCGGGGAATGGATCCTTATCGTCGCCACGCAACTTTTCGGCAAGCAGCATCGACAGGCCGCGATGGCCAGTTTCTTTCGGATTGGTGCGTACGAGTAGCGTCATCAGATCAGCGCGCACCGGATGGGTGATCCAGGTCTTGTTGCCGTAAACTTTATAGACGTCGCCGTCGCGCACCGCGCGGGTCTTGATCGCGGCGAGGTCCGAACCGGTATTCGGCTCGGTGAACACCGCGGTTGGCAGGACTTCGCCGCCTGCAATTTTTGGCAGCCATTTTTCCTTTTGTGCAACGGTGCCGCTTCCGAGGATCAATTCGGCGGCAATCTCCGAGCGCGTCCCGAGCGAGCCGACGCCGATATAGCCGCGTGAAAGTTCTTCGGAAACCACGCACATGGATTCTTTGCCAAGTCCCATGCCTCCGAATTCTTCAGGGATGGTGAGGCCGAACACGCCGAGTTCGGACATCTGTGCGATAATATCAAGCGGAATGTAGCTGTTAGTGAGATGCCAGCCTTGCGCATTTCCGATCACTTCGCTGTCGGCAAATTTGCGCATTTCCTCACGGATCGATTCCAGCGTCTCGTCCAGCCCGCAAACACCGACCGTGGCATTGTGGTTTGTACGGATCAATTCGATCAGCCGGGAGCGTCGCTCAGCGTTGTTACCGTCGCCGATGAGACCCTCAACTGCGTCGATGCGCGCGGCCACCTGCGCGGACGACAAACCGAGATCGGACGGCCGCACCACTTCGCCCTGGCTCATTGGAATACCACCCGCGATCTGCGCGAGATATTCTCCAAGGCCAATGCGAACGAGGAGTTCCTCGGCTTCTCCGAGGGTGCCGTCGCCAGCCATACGCGCGGCATAGGCAGCCAGTTGGCGCACGGCGACTACATATGTCGCCAACCAGGCCAGCCCGTGAGTCGCACGTTGCTCGCGGTCGAGCAACCGGCCGACCACATGGCCGTCCACCAACACCCGCTCGCGCACCTTGGCCATTGCGTCGGCCAGCAGGGCATCGAGAACCGCACTCACCTTTTGGGCGAGTTCGACCAGGTCATTTTCCCCAACAGGTCGGGAAGCGGCGATTGCCATCAAATTCTCGGCGCTAACGTTGGCGGCGGTAACGACACTACGCGTGCAGTGCACAAAAGCAAAGCGCTAAGGAAATCCGTGCCTTATTGCACGCTTGGCAGGACCGTGCGTAATGTAAATTGCTATAAAAATTAACTATTTCCGACTTGCATCGATATCGCTGCGCAACGCTCCGAACCACCTGCGTGCGCTACATCGTCCTAGCACTCATCCCGGTTGCAGGCTTTCTCGCCAATGGCCTTCGTCGCAACCGTCGATCAACAGAACTCGGCGATAGCGTCAATAGCTGAAGGGGTCAGTCGCGCTTCGGGCGAAGCCCGCGTCGAGGCGGAGGCAAAGAGCCGGGTCGCCGGCGTAGCGACCGATGCCCTTTCCACAGCCTCGGGTGTTAAGGACCTCGCCCACTCGGTCGCAGTCGAAGCCGAGGATCTGGAAGCGCAAGTACGTCAGTTCCTCAACAACGTACAAGCGGCGTAGTTTTTTCTCCCGCAAAGCCGAGCATGGCAAAAACGGGCTTGCAAAGCCCGCAACAATAGACGATTTGAGTGATTGCCGCCTGCGGGAGCATCTATTGCGCGTGCTTAAGCGGTCATTTCGACTTGCAGCCGATGCCTTTCGGCATTTCAACGCGGACGACGGTTGGGCGATCGCGAGCCATATTGCATTGTCCGCGCTGATGGCTCTATTTCCGTTTCTGATCGTCGTTACCGCACTCGCCGGATTTTTCTTTGGTTCGAAGGAACTGGCCGACGAAGCCGCGCGCATCTTGCTGGAGGCTTGGCCAAAGCAAGTTGCCGCACCGATCGCTCTCGATATCACTGGTGTACTGACCTCGACGCGCGGCGATGTGCTGACTCTCGGTGTACTTTTCGCGCTCTACTTCGCTTCCAGTGGCGTAGAGAGCCTGCGCATCGGACTCAACCGCGCCTACGACCTCAAGGAGCTACGTTCATGGTGGCTACTGCGGCTTGAATCGATCTTCTATGTGCTGGTGGGCGCGGTGGCGATCCTAGCGTTTTCATTTCTCGTGGTGTTGGCGCCTTTGATCCTTTCAAAGCTTACGCAATATGTGCCGGCGCTAGAGCAATTCGGAGACATGATCACTTTCGCACGTTATGCGGTCGCTATTGCTGTGCTGGTGGTCGCATTGATGATCGCGCATCTATGGCTGCCGGCGGGCCGACGCACCTTCGGCGAGATCGCGCCAGGAATCCTGGCTACGCTCATGTTGTGGCTGATCAGCGGCGCCGTTTTCGGCCGCTATCTCGCCTATTACGCCTTTGCTTATGTCTCGATGTATGCCGGCCTGGCATCGGCGATGGTCGCGCTGGTGTTTCTCTATGTGTGCGCGTCGATATTTATCTACGGCGGCGAATTAAATTCAGCCATCGCCCAGGCGCGCATAAAGGAACGCTAGCTGCGCGACGCCTCTTGCGCGTCTTCGAATGCCTTTAAGCCGGCGCGCGGCGCATTCACCATCACGGCCATATTGCCGGGCGGATGCTCGTTCTTCCACATCTTCATGTGTGCGAGCGGGATTTTATCCCAGGCGAACACCTCGCTCATGCAGGGATCGATGCGCTGCTCAAGCACAAAACGGTTTGCCTGCGAGGCTTGCTTGAGGTGAGCGAAATGTGAACCCTGAATACGCTTCTGGCGCATCCAGACATATCGCGCATCAAAAGTGAGATTGTAGCCGGTGGTTCCAGCGCAGAAGACGACCATGCCACCACGCTTTGCGACGAGACAGGAAACTGGAAATGTCTGTTCGCCCGGATGTTCGAATACTATATCGACATCCCGCTTACCTGTGATATCCCAGATTGCCTTGCCGAAACGCCGCGCTTCCTTCGTCCAGTCGTTGAACTCAGCCGAATTCACCGCAGGCATCTGACCCCAACACTTGAAGTCCTTGCGATTGATCACGCCCTTGGCGCCAAGATTGAGAACATATTCGGCCTTCGATTCATCCGACACGACCGCGATTGCATTCGCACCGGACGCGGCCACGAGCTGGACGCCGAATACGCCGAGGCCGCCCGAAGCACCCCACACCAGCACATTGTCGCCAGGCCTGAGCGTGTGCGGTGCGTGGCCGAACAGCATCCGGTATGCAGTCGCAAGCGTGAGCGTGTAGCAGGCCGACTCTTCCCAAGACAGATGATTCGGCTTGTGCATGAGCTGCCGCGACTGCACGCGGCAGAACTGCGCAAACGAACCGTCTGGTGTCTCGTAGCCCCAGATGCGTTGCGAGGGGGATAGCAACGGATCGCCGCCATTGCAGTCCTCGTCATCGCCGTCATCCTGATTGCAGTGGACGATGACCTCGTCGCCGACCTTCCAGCGCCTCACTTTGGTGCCGACCGCCCAGACCACGCCCGATGCGTCGGAGCCGGCAATGTGGAACGGATGCTTGTGGCCGTCGAGAGGTGAAATTGGAATGCCGAGTCCGGCCCAAACGCCGTTGTAATTGACGCCGCCGGCCATCACATAAACGAGGACTTCATCGTCGCCGATTGGCCAGGTCGGCACGACTTCGAGTTGGAATGATTTGTCGGGAGGGCCGTGCCGCTCCTTACGGATCACCCAGGCGTGCATCTTTTCCGGCACATGACCGAGCGGCGGAATCTCGCCGACTTCATAGAGGTCCTTGAGCGGAGCAACACTTCTCGCTTTTGCGACAGCTGACATCGACGTTCTCCCTGCCCTGATGACAGTCTGGCGCAAATTATGTTGCATCGCAACAAAACCTTCGTGGCGGCTAAAATTGTTGGTGTCACAATATTTTAGCGTCCGGCCGAATCCCCCGGCAATATTCCCGGCTCGGCGTTTAGGGGTGCGCAGCGGCCCAGCGGGCCGCAAACGACGTTAGGCGCGGGATCTCCGAACAGATCATTCGCCGAACTGGACGGATGGTGGACGCACAATCCGCTCGTCGCCGCGGGAGTCTATGTGCTGCTCCTCGCATTGGGATCGCAGCTGCTTTCCGACCCCGACACTTATTCGCACATTGCACTCGGCCGTAACACCATACGGTTCCGACACACTTGCCGCCAACAGGATGGGAACGTCGATGCGCCTTGGAGCATGGCCAACGGCCGCGGCCTTTTTGCTGCTGATTGGCGTCACCGGCCTGGTGTCGCTACGAAAGGATTTGCTCTCTCCTGTCAAAGTTACGCAATGCGATTCATTCGATCGACCTGAACAAGGCTGGTCCGATCCTCAACGATTACGATTTTGGCGGCTATTTCGACGTTGTCGGCATTCCACCTCGGCGCGATCGCCGGTTGGCTCGCTGGCCTTATCGTCAAAGGGGTCGGTTTTGGCCTGGTCGGCAATATCATTGTTGGTATCGTCGGCGCCTTCATTGGTACCTGGTTGCTTGGATATCTCGGCGTCATGATTGGCGGTGGCCTGATCGCCTCGATCATTAACGCGACCATCGGCGCTGTGATCCTGCTATTCGTTATTGGGCTGGTGAAGCGGGCTTAAACTCCGTTTTTCGCTGCGCTAAACGCATGGCGGAACGCTGACCGGGCTGAATTACCCGACGTGGCGGTGGATGTTTGCGTTGCAGCAACTGCTGGGCCAAACTGTCGCCGTCAGGCACCGATGCGCGACAAAACCCAACGCGACAAGCCGTGGATCTTCCGCACTTATGCCGGTCATTCGACGGCCGCGGATTCCAATGCGCTTTACCGCAAGAACCTCGCCAAGGGGCAGACCGGTCTTTCGGTCGCCTTCGATCTGCCGACCCAGACCGGTTACGACTCCGATCACGTGCTGGCCAAAGGTGAGGTTGGCAAAGTCGGCGTGCCGATCTGCCATCTCGGGGATATGCGCGCGCTATTCGACGGCATCCCGCTCAACACTATGAACACCTCGATGACCATCAACGCCACGGCGGCGTGGCTAATGGCGCTTTACATCGCGGTCGCCGACGAGCAGGGCGCGCCGCGCCCCGCATTGCAAGGCACCATTCAAAACGACATCATCAAGGAATATCTGTCGCGCGGAACTTATGTATTCCCGCCGGCGCCTTCGATGCGGCTGATCAAGGACGTGATTATATTCACGACCAAAGAAATTCCGAAATGGAACCCGATCAATGTCTGTTCCTATCATTTGCAGGAAGCGGGGGCGACGCCGGTGCAGGAACTCGCTTTCGCGCTCGCCACCGCGGTTG
Source organism: Pseudolabrys sp. (assembly GCA_049802775.1). GTDB lineage: Bacteria > Pseudomonadota > Alphaproteobacteria > Rhizobiales > Xanthobacteraceae > Pseudolabrys. The sequence goes on from JBARNC010000103.1 coordinate 13,709, forward strand.
CTGTGCTCGACACCGTGAAGGCTTCCGGGGAGGTGCCGCCGGACAAGTTCGGCGAAGTGGTCGGACGCATATCGTTCTTCGTCAATGCCGGTCTGCGTTTTATCACCGAATTGTGCAAGATGCGCGCCTTCACCGAGCTATGGGACGAAATCACGAACGAGCGTTATAAGATCACTGACGCGAAGCAACGGCTTTTCCGCTACGGCGTTCAAGTTAACTCGCTCGGACTGACCGAACCGCAGCCTGAAAACAATGTGGCGCGGATTCTCATAGAGATGCTGGCGGTAACGTTGTCCAAAAATGCGCGCGCGCGCGCCGTGCAACTGCCAGCTTGGAATGAAGCGCTTGGTTTGCCGCGGCCGTGGGACCAACAATGGTCGCTGCGCATGCAACAGATTCTTGCCTATGAGACGGATCTGCTCGACTACGGTGATGTTTTCGACGGTTCAGGCGAGATAGCGCGCAAGGTTGACGAGCTAAAGCGCCAGGCCAAAGAAGAACTAAAACGCATCGAAGAAATGGGCGGCGCTGTTGCGGCAGTCGATACGGGCTACATGAAACAGCAGCTGGTCGAATCGAACACGGCACGGCTGGAAGCGATCGAACGCGGCGAACAGATTGTGGTCGGCGTCAATAAATATCTCGAAAGCGAGCCTTCGCCTTTGTCGGGTGCCGCCGACGCAATTCTCACCGTGTCGCAGGACGCCGAATGTGGACAGATTGATCGGCTCAAGGCATGGCGCACGTCGCGCGACAATGCAGCCGTTGCTGACGCTCTGAAAAAGTTGAAGCTCGCCGCCGCTGGCGGCGGCAACATTATGCCGGCTTCGATTACCTGCGCAAAAGCCGGAGTGACCACCGGTGAATGGGGCTGGACCTTGCGCGAGGCCTTCGGCGAATATCGCGCGCCTACCGGCGTCGGCCGCGCCATGCGCAACGACGTCACCGGGCTCGACGACATTCGCGCCGACGTTGATCGCATCTCACGCAAGCTGGGGCGTCGCCTGACCTTTCTCGTCGGCAAGCCCGGTCTCGACGGCCATTCTAACGGCGCCGAGCAGATCGCCGTGCGCGCACGCGATGCCGGCATGCAGGTTGTCTACGAGGGCATTCGACTGACGCCACAGGAAATCGTCGATGCAGCTCGCAGGCAAAAGGCACACGTGGTCGGACTGTCCGTGCTCTCGGGAAGTCATTTGCCGCTTGTGGAAGATGTGGTCGGCCGGATGAAGCAGGCAGGGCTCGATGTGCCGGTGGTCGTCGGCGGCATTATCCCGCCAGAGGACGCGGCAGAGCTGGAAAAGGTGGGGGTCGCAGCGGTTTACACGCCAAAAGACTTTGAATTGAATCGCATTATGTCGGACGTGGTGCGGATCGTCGAACGCGCGAAAGGCGCAAACAACGTCTGAGCATTAAGCGGTGAGGCTCGCCAGCGCCTGCGCGAGCTTGGCCGGGCTGACCGGCTTCACGAAATAGAAATTCATCCCGGCCGCACGCGCTGCTTGCTCGTTTCCGCTTTCACTGTGGCCAGAAATACCGATCACCGGTGTCTGGCCGGCTTTTCCCGGTAGGGCGCGAATGCGCTGCGTCGCTTCCACGCCATCAAGGTCCGGCAGTGTAACGTCCATCAGCACAGCCTCCGTCGCCTCGCCCGTCTCAGCAAAATCGACATTGTGGCCGAGTTCACGCAGGATCGTGTTCATCGCGACACGTCCATAAGGATGGTCCTCGGCGCAGAGGATCGACAACGGCCGACGGGGCGCCGTCCATTTTTCCATTCGCTCCGCCACAGGAAGTGCATTCACGCGATCGACCAGCGCGGTCAGGCGGAATGTGGAACCGCTGCCCTCCTTGCTGTTGACACTAAGATCGCCGCCCATCGCCTTGGCGAGGCGCTTGATGAAGGAAATGCCGAGGCCGGCGCCGCCATAACGCCTGGCGATCTCGACGCTCGCTTGCGCGAAGGGGCGGAACAGTTGTTTCAGTTCGCTCGAGCTTATGCCGATGCCGCTGTCTGCCAGCGTGAAGATCAGGCGCACCCGATTGTGCGCCGCTGACTCGGCACCAGTGGTGAAAATGACAGCACCTTCGTGGGTAAATTTCACTGCGTTATCGGCGAGATTTTCCAGCGCTGCACGCAGCCGCAGAGCATCGCCTGACACCATGGCGGGCAGATCGCGAGCGATCTTTAACTTGGCCTTGATAGCCTTATTATCGGCGCGCGCGGCAAGGGCTGTGCCGACGGCCTCAGCAAGCGCGCCCGGCGCGAAAGGTTCGTTACGCAGAACGAGGCCGCTAGCGCCAGCTTTGGCGGCATCGACGATCAATGTCGCGAGTGCAGCGATATGATCGGCGCCACTCTTGATCGCATTTGCCCATTCACGTTCGCGCGCGTCCAATTCAGAGGCGGCCAACAATTCTGCCAACGCCACAATGCCGGTCAGCGGCGTGCGGATATCGTGCGCGATACCGGCGAGGGCGGCTTCGATCGCGCGCATGTGCGCTTTCCGCGCATTTGTGGTTACACGCGACGACGCAGACGTCGTCGCGCGCGGCCGCTTGGCAAGCCTGCTCTTGCGCTTGCGTTTCGCCATTCCCTTACCCTGAAGCGGACAATGCCACGGAAGGCGTGTTCAATCGAGCCCGACCAAGCGGCGGATCTCGGCGACCGATGCGCCATGCGCGCGTAGCTCGCGCAAGCCGGTAGCCTGCGTCGATTTCGAGAGCTTATTGTCGTCGGCATCGAGAATAAGACGGTGGTGATGGTAGCGAGGCTGCGGCAAGACAAGCAGCGTCTGAAGCAGGCGGTGGATTGCAGTCGCGTGAAACAGGTCGCGGCCGCGTACCACGTCGGTGACGCCCTGCGCGGCATCATCGACGATCACCGCGAGATGATAGCTGGTTGGCGTTTCCTTGCGTGCCAGGATCACGTCGCCCCAGTCGGCCGGATTGGCAATGACCGTGCCGGACTCGCCCGCGGGCCCTGCGCCGGTTTCCACCCAGGTAAGCGCACCGACGCGCGCCAGCGCGGCCTGCATGTCGAGTCGCAATGCATAAGGTTCGCCGGATTCCATGCGGCGCTTTCGTTCACCATCCGAGATATTCTTTCCGCTGCCGGGATATAGCAGTGCGCCGTCGGGATCACGCGGCCAAGCGCCATGCATTTCGCGTGCGGCTACCAGACGCGCAATCTCGGCGCGGGTTTCGAAGCTTGGATAGAGCAAGCCCATCGCCTCGAGCCGGGCGAGCGCAGCACGGTAGTCGTCCAAATGGACGGACTGCCGGCGCACTTGGGTTTCCCAACGGAGCCCGAGCCATCTCAGATCTTCATAGATCGCCGTTTCGTATTCTGGCCTGCAACGGGCCGCATCGATATCCTCTATCCGCAAGAACAGCTGCCCAGCCTTTGCACGCGCCATGTCGGCATTGAGTAGCGCCGACAGCGCGTGGCCGAGATGCAAATAGCCATTCGGCGAGGGCGCGAAGCGGAAGACGGGTGGCATGGTTCTTACCTAACAGTGCCAAACTTTCCGCTCATTCCCGCGTAAGCAAGAATCCAGTCAAGCGCTTTAGCTGGGTCCCCGCTTCCGCGGGGACGATGGGCATAATACTAAGCAAATCATGACCCGCTACCTCCATACCGACGCCGATTTGCAGGCTGGCCTCGTTCAACTGATCCTTGCCGATCCTCGGCTCAAGACGGTCGCTGAAAAGGCTGGGGCCTTCAGCCTACGCCGCCGCGAGGCAGGCTTCCCCGGCCTGTGTGCGATAGTGTGCGGCCAGCAGCTTTCAACTGCGAGCGCCGCCGCGATTCGTGCGCGGCTGTTCGCCGCTTTCGATCCGTTTCATCACGATGCGGTAATACGGGCGCGTGCCGACAAACTCAAACGACTTGGCTTGTCGGCCCCAAAGATTAGGTCGATCCGGGAGATCGGCAAAGCCGTCGCCAATGGCCGCATCGATCTCACCGCGGTCGGCGACATGGATGCCGACCAGGCCCATGCAGCTCTCACCGCGCTGCACGGGATCGGTCCGTGGACCGCCGACATCTATCTGCTGTTTTGCCTCGGCCACGCCGACGCGTTTCCTTCGGGCGATCTCGCGGTCCAGGAATCTGCGCGCATAGCCTTTGGCTTGCGCAAGCGCCCGGATGCCAAGGTGCTCGTCAAAATGGCTGAGGCCTGGCGTCCATGGCGTGGCGTGGCAGCTCATTTGCTCTGGGCTTATTATCATGCAGTAAAGAAACGCGACGTGATGCCGATTCAGTCGAGTGACCGGCCGAAAATGGCGGCCGGCAAGAAGCCGAAGAGGAAAAAGAAGAATGGCTGAACTCGATGGGCCACGGCTCGAGCCGCGATCAGGCCCTGCGCGCCAGCTGGTAGTGTTCCTGCACGGCTATGGCGCCGACGGCAACGACCTGATCGAGATCGGACGCGCCTGGCAGGGCCTGTTGCCCGGCACCGCGTTCGTATCGCCGCACGCCCCGCGACCGTGTGGTCAGGCGCCGGTCGGCCGCGAATGGTTTCCGCTCACCTTCCGTAATCCGGAAGAGCGCTGGACTGGTGTGAACCAGGCAGCGCCGATCCTCGAAAGTTTTCTCGACGCCGAGCTTAAGCTACGAAATCTTCCATCCTCCGCGCTGGCACTGGTTGGTTTCAGTCAGGGCACGATGATGTCGCTTCACGTTGGCTTGCGGCGCACGGTAGCACCTGCCGCAATCGTTGGCTATTCCGGTATGCTTGTGATGCCGGAGAATGCCGAAGCCGATGCCTTCGCAGCCGAAATCCGCAGCCGGCCGCCGGTGCTGCTGATTCACGGCGACGCCGATCAGCTCATTCCGGTTCAGGCACTGTTTCAAGCGGCGCAAGGCCTGGCGGCGCTCGATGTACCGGCTGAATGGCACATCTCGGCGGGAATCGGCCACGGCATTGATCAGGAGGGCCTGCGCCAGGGCGGCGAATTCCTCGCCCGCTGCTTTGCGCGCCGCAAACAGCAGGTTTGCCGGTAACTCCCCGTTCCGGCTTCACAATCCTGTCACGCTGCCCTATTACTAGCCCGTCAGCTGCGTGGCGGCAGCGTTCTAAGGAGGTCGAGGAGCGACGCTTGAACGTGCACGTTTCGTCCAGTGGTTTTCCAGCCCTGGTGCTCAACGCGGATTTTCGGCCGTTGAGCTATTACCCACTGTCGCTGTGGTCCTGGCAAGACGCGATCAAGGCGGTCTTCCTTGAACGCGTGAATATCGTCGCCAATTACGACCGCGCGGTTCACAGCCCCTCCTTCGAGATGAAGCTGCCGAGCGTGGTCTCGCTCAAAACCTTCGTGAAACCTTCGACTCATCCAGCCTTCACCCGGTTCAACGTCTTTCTGCGTGACCGCTTTTCCTGTCAGTATTGCGGCGATCGCGACGACCTCACCTTCGATCATTTGTTGCCGCGTTCACGCGGCGGCCACACGACCTGGGACAACGTCGTGGCCGCCTGCTCGCCCTGCAACCTGCGCAAAGGCAACCTCACGCCAAGCGAGGCGAGGATGTGGCCTTCCCAGATGCCATTCCAGCCGACGGTGCATCATCTGCACAGAAATGGTCGGCTATTCCCGCCCAACTACCTGCACGAGAGCTGGCTCGATTATCTCTATTGGGACACCGAACTCGAGCCGTAAGCCGAGACCACATGGCGGCCTGGCTTGTCGGTGGCCAAACGTCCGCCGTCAACGAAACGCGTTCACTTATCCTACAGCCTCGACGACATCGCGAGACACTCGGCACGAATTAGGGACATTCCACCCGAGAAGCGGTGAAAAGCACGCTAGCCGCCCGGCAACATTCGCTGAAGAATGTGATCACGGCGGATGAAATAGTGATAGAGACCGGCAAGAATATGCAGGCCGACCAAAGTCAGCATCATGTAATTGGCGAGCAGGTTGTGCACGTCGCCGGTCCATCTCCAGCCCAGCGCACGCGTGCCAATCAGTTTCGGCAATTCAAGACCGAAGAGTAAAATCGGCATGTCGCGCCATGAGGCGTTGATCCACCCGAGGGCAGGCATGACGATCAGCAGCAAATAGAGTAGCCAGTGGATCACGCGCGAGCTCTGCGTTTGCCAGGGCGGCACATCATCGAGAGGCGTGGGCTCGCCCTGGATTACGCGCCAAACGAGAACAGCAAGGATTACGATGCCGACCGTGAAATGCAGGCTGATCAGCTTGGTCACCGGCGTGTTGCGCCCGATATGAGGCATGGTCCACGCGACGATGAACTGGACAATCAGCAGCGCCACGATCAGCCAATGCAGGAATTTTGTGCTGGATGTGTAACCTGACGTGTTAGCCATTTTTCCTTCTACCCTTGTAATGGAACGAACAGCGCCTATATGCGGTTTGCGGTGATGTTGAGCCGTCAGGTTCCATCATCGAGCGGCCACGAACATGTAGTGGGTGACGCCGGATGTACGCGCACCTTTGCATTTCGTGGTCGTAAGTATCTTGATCCCGGTCAAACGCGCGATTTCAGCCGTTCCTTGTCATAGCCTGCGACACGCTTATAGCTCTCCGACAGGGCAATGAGCTCCTCACGGCTGATGACATCACCGATATTCTTGAACGGCTTGTCGCCGGTGCGGCGATAGACTTCATGCAGGATGGCGTCAGGCGGGGCCTTGCGGTTGGCCAGCACAACTTCACTTGTCGCCGGCAGGCGTTTGGCTTCATAGGCCTTGAGCGCTTCGACCGGATCGGCATTGGCAGAAAGCGCATCGGAAAGCGTACGGCCGTCCAGAATAGCTTGCGCCGCACCATTTGCGCCACGCGGATACATCGGATGTGCAGCGTCACCCAGAAGCGTCAGGCGGCCGAAACTCCAGCGCGGCAACGGATCCTGATCAACCATCGGATATTCGAGGATCGTATCCGCGCTGCTGATGAAGTGCGGCACATCGAGCCAGTCGAAATGCCAGTCCGCCATGGCGGGTAAGAAATCTTCAAGCCGGCCGCGCCTGTTCCAGTCGCGCGCCTGGTATTGCGGCGTTTCGATATCGCATACCCAATTTATGAGCTGGCGGCCCTCGGCGTCGATATTGTTGCGGATGGGATAGATCAGTAGCTTTGCTGGATGGTGCCAGCCGATGCGGATCATGCTGGCGCCGGATAGAAACGGCTTCCAGCGGGTAACGCCGCGCCACATGTTGACGCCGGAATATTTCGGCGGCCCCTCGTTCGGATAAAGCTGCTTGCGCAGCACCGAATGGATGCCCTCGGCGCTGATCACAACGCTGGCGTGCTGTGACGACAGTGCTTTGCCATTGATGTCCTCAAACTGCGCAATGGCCTCCGGCCCATCGCGCTCAACGCGCGTGCAGCGCCAGCCGGTGATGACCTTGTGCGCGCCGGCGCGTCCTACAAACGCATCGAGCAGTACCATTTGCAAGTCGCCGCGGTGAATCGAGAATTGCGGGACGTCATAGCCGGCGAACCGCCCGGCCGGTTCGCTATAGATGAATTGCCCAAAGCGATTGTAGAAGCAATATTCGCGGGTGGTGACGGCCACCCTTGCGAGTGCATCTTCGAGCCCAAGCGCACATAGCTCGCGCGAGGCATGCGGCAAGATATTGATGCCGACGCCAACTGCTTTGAGTTCGGGAGCTGCCTCGAAGATACGGCAAGCGATGCCGGCGCGATGGAGCATCAGGCCCAGCGTCAGGCCGCCAATGCCGGCGCCGATAATCAGAACTTCCATAGTGACTTATTCCCAAACGTCATTGCCGCATGCGGCCAGCCGATGCCTACATTCTAATCAGATGAATTGCGGCGTGCGACCGAGGTCTTGAGGCCCCAGGCAGCGACCACCGCAAGAAACAGCGACACCAGAACATCATAGCCCGCAAGCGAGATACCGAGAAAACGCCAGGCCGCCTCGTCGCAGCGCACGATCCTGATGTTCTGGAGCTGCTTCAGCATATCGCTTGCCGAGCCAAGACTACTGATCGGTCCCGAGCAATCCGTCGGACCGGGCCAGAACTTCCATTCGACCCCGGCGTGATAAACGGAGAGTCCCGTATTCCAGAGCATGACCGCCGCGATCACGGCAAAACCTGCGATCATAACCTTACTCGATGCGCCGTGATTGGCGCCGAGCCAAAGCAGCGCCGCGAGCGGAACGCCGACATAAAAGGCATTGCGCTGGTCGAGACAAAGCGGGCATGGCGGATAACCAAGGACATATTGGAAAAAGAAAAATCCGCAAATCGTCAACCCCCCCACGACTGCCACGGTCGCCGCTGCGGTAGCCGGCGGATCGCGGCGAAGCAGAGCCACAAAATTGTTCATTGTATGCGCGAAGCCTGTCGATGAGTTGGGTGGTGCCGGTGGTCGGGGTCGAACCGACACTCCTTTTGGGAACACGATTTTGAGTCGTGCGCGTCTGCCAATTCCGCCACACCGGCTGAAGGCCTAGCTATAGCGTCAAGTCGCTGTACAGCCAAACAAAAAGGCAAGACTTACGATTGCCGAAATTACCCGCTTGGTGCAAGCGCAAGCCGCGCCGTAACATTGAATCGAAATATACCATTTTCAAGGAGTGCCCAATGAACGAAGAAGCCCTTAACATGTCGTTGCGCAAATTTCTCAAGGTCGTGGGCGTCACCTCACAGCAGGAGATCGAAAAAGCAATCCGCGCGGCCGTTGCAGACGGCCGCCTGAAGGGCAGTAAGACCGTCGAGGCGCAGATGGTGCTCACCATCGGCAAGGTCGGCCTCAATCATAAGGTCGACGGCAAGATCGAGCTTGAATAACTACAGTCAAAGCCCGGCGAGCGCTTTCTGATAATAGGAGAAGTCGACGTATTTCCCGGGCGGATTTGACGTGCCGCTTTCGAATTGCGCGCGCACCTTGAGCACGTTCTTGAAACCCTCCACGTCGAATTTGCCATCCTTGGCAGTCGGTCTGCCGGATCGGTTAGATCATAAGGGGCTCGGCGGCGGCATTCCGCCGCCCGAATGCCGCTTCCATTTCCCACCGCACCTTTACAGCAGAATCATTGGGGTCATAGGCGACGTCGGACCACCGAAGTGGCTGTCCTTCAGCAATGTCCCGCTTGAGCTTGACGTTGTGAGCAAGGCCCAGCGGCAGCAATTCACGTTCAAGCGAAGTATCCGCCGGCGTCTGCCTGCCCCAAACGCAAAAACCGCCCTCTCCATCCAGCATCTCACCGGCTTTCAGATCGCGCTTGGCGGTTGCCACCACATCGGAGCGAAAGCCGGTAGGCGCGCCCGTTGGCTCATTACGAAGCGCCGCACTGGCAACCGAAATACCAAGCTCCAGTCCGATCATGTGAATCGGCCGGTAAAGCGCTGCGTACTTGCCGGTTTTATCCGGCAGCATGGCGTATTCCTTGAAGCAGCGCCGCGCATAGTCCGTGTCGCCCTCGAACACCACATAAGTGCCGAGCGCGAGGTGATGCGGAACATCGCGGCCGTCGCGGTAGACTGACGAGGTCACTTCGGTGACCCCGGCTTTTTCCAACGTACCACCATCGCTTTTCGGCTTGCAGATATCGGCGAGTTCAAAGCGCGTGGCGGGCGGGAATCCGAGACCATTTGTCTGCGGCACCAATCCAGTCGCATTGCAGACGGCTGTCATCTCGATGCCGGATTTAGTGCCATCCACGAAGGAGTTAAACATTTTCGGATTGATCGACTTGCGATCGGAAATGTTCAGATATCTATCGAGTATGTCCCACACATTGTCGGGATTGGACTTGTGATAGTGCGGCTCATAGCGTGTCCCCTTGCCGGCACAAATCACCTTGAACCCGGCGGCACGCGCCCAATCGACGTGCTCGCATATCAAAGCTGGCTGATCGCCCCAAGCAAGAGAATAGACAACGCCCGCTGTCTTGGCACGGCGCGCGAGCAACGGACCCGCCACTGCGTCGGCTTCGACGTTCACCATCACGATATGTTTGCCGTTAGCGATCGTGCCAAGCGCGTGATGGATACCTGCACCTGGAATACCGGTCGCCTCCACAATGACTTCAATCCGCGGATCGGAAATCAGGGCTTCTGCGTTATCTGTGACGAATGTCGATCGCTTCTTGTGCGCATCGGTAAGTGAGCTTGCGGCATAAGCATCATCCGGCCAGCCCGCGCTCTTGAGTTGGCTGTGTGCGCGAGCGACGTCAAGATCGGTGACGCCGACAAGATGCATTCCTTGCGTCAAGCGCGCCTGGGCCATGAACATGGTGCCGAACTTGCCGGCGCCAATCAGGCCGATAGTCACCGGTCGGCCAGCGGCCTCGCGCTCGATAAGCTTCGCATTAAGGTTCATGCCCGAAACGGAAACACAGCCTCAGCGGCGACACAAGCGCCGGTAACGGCAGATCTAAAAGCGCTATTGGCAAAAGGCGCGGGAGACAAAGGTCTCGGTCGTGCACTCGGGCCCGGTCGAACGCCCCGACAGATAGATTTTGGCTGGGCAGACGTCGGCCGTGGTCATGTCGAGACTCTTTCCGGAATTAAAGCCTTTGGCCTTGCACATCGTGTTGGCAGCAGCGACGCAGTCGGGTGCGGCATTTGGCGCCAATTGGCATTTCTCATGACCGCTAACAGCGCGGGCTGCCGGAATGCGCACAACAGCGCCTGCAGCATCCTTGGCGCCTTCCACCGTCGTTTTGGCCGCGTCGCCGGCGGCGCTGCTGAAACGCTCGACCTTCTTGCGCGCGTCCTCGAATGATGAATTGACGGTCGCCGTCTGCTCTTTCCACCAGCGGCTAACGGCTGCGAGAAATCCCTCGCTCTCTCTAGTTTTTTGACTTGGAGTTTCCTGGTCCTGCGCCATGACTAATGCCGGAATCAGCACCAGCCCAGCCGCAAACAAGAAGGCAAGCGTGGACGAGCGCGCCCTGTGAGTCTGATAAAGGGTCAAAGCTTGTTTGATGCCCATGACTGCCGAAACTGGCGTCTCGTCAGCCGCCTAACGGCGGCTTCCCCCATTTCGCTATCGGTCTTTACGGCCGTCAGGTGGCGAAATTGAGGAACGCCAATTCCTCAAAACAAGTATAGCGCTGCCGCGATACCAAAGACGATAACCGCGGCACCGAGCAGCACCCATAACCCTAGCCGCTTTTCAATAATATGACGCGCCCGATCGCCATAGCGGTGCAACAGAAATGCCAGCACGAAGAAGCGCGTGCCGCGCGTGATAATCGAAAATAACAGAAAGAGCCCAAGGTTATACCCAGCAAATCCCGAAGTGATGGTCACGACCTTATAAGGAATAGGAGTGAGCCCCTTGAGAAGGATGATCCAGGCGCCCCATTGTGCGTAGGCGTCGCGAAAGGCCTCAACCTTGTCACCATAACCGTAGATCTGGATCAGCCATGCACCGACGGAATCATAAAGCACCGCGCCGATGCTGTAGCCAAGTAGACCACCTGCGACCGAAGTCACCGTGCACCAAGCCGCCATCACATAGGCCCGTTCTGGCCGCGCCAGGGCCATCGGGATCAACATCACGTCAGGCGGCACCGGAAAGAACGAGCTTTCGGCGAATGATACAGCGCCCATGGTCCACAGCGCGTGTGGCTTGTGGGCAGCAGCAAGGCACCAGTCATAAAGACGGCGCAGCAAGGAACGCGGCTCGGCAGCCTCAGCGGACATCGAAATACTCGTGAGGAGAGTGACGGATCAGCGGCGCTTGCGAACGCGCCGCGTCTCCAGTGCGATTACTTTACGCCGTGCTGCGCCACGCACCAAATTTTTTGGCACTTTTTCGGCGATGCCGAACATCAATTCGCGCCGGCGCATCTCGGCCCAGACTTCCTCGGGACGTACACCGGCGTGAACCCACAGCACCACGAGGTTGTAAAGCAGATCGGCGCTTTCTTTGACGACGGCCTCGGGCTGGCCGTGCATGGCGTCGATGACGACCTCGACCGCCTCTTCGGCGAGCTTCTTGGCCATCTTCGCGCGGCCGGCGCGTAGAAGCCGGGCGGTGCGTGATTTGTCTGGATCGCTGCCGCGAACGGCGATCACCGCCTCATAAAGTCGGGCGACCGAATCAGTCATACCACCCACAATATCCGATCCCCGGGCAAAACCGGTTAACGTATGTGACAGCCTTCGATATGGCCCGGCACCACGGTGCCATCACAGTTATTGGCCGATTAACAAGCAAAATGGGTCCAAAGAGAGGCATTGCGGCCGGGCCGCGGGCCAATTAGTGGCACCTCGCCGGCCAATTTTCCATATCGTTGCTACTCGTCTTCAGTCAGCAGCGTGGCGTTGCCGCCGGACGCAGCAGTGTTCACGGTCACCACCTGCTCGGCCGCGAGTCGATGCAGATAGTTGGGGCCGCCGGCCTTTGGTCCGGTTCCCGACAAGCCGCTGCCTCCAAACGGTTGCGAACCAACGACCGCACCAATCATGTTGCGGTTCACATAGACATTGCCGTTTGGCAGCCGTTCCACAACGCGCGCAACAGTCGACTCGATGCGCGAATGGATGCCGAGCGTCAGCGCGGTGCCATTCGCGGCTATGTCATCGAGGAGCTGACCGAGCTCGCCCGCGCGCCAGCGCACGACGTGCAGCACCGGACCGAACACCTCTTCCCTGAGCTCGCGCGCGCTGTCGAGCTCGATGATCGCGGGAGCAACATAAGTGCCGTCCTTCGGCAACCCGGCCTCAAGCCGGAAGAGTACGGCATCTCGCGACTCCATATCAGCGATCCAGCGATCGAGTTTGTCCCTGGCTTCAGAATCGATCACTGGACCGACATGGGTCGCTGGATCGCGCGGATCGCCAAGCTTGAGTTCGCGTGCGGCGCCCGCGACTATGTCGAACACGCGGTCAGCTATATCCTCCTGCACGCACAATAAACGCAATGCAGAGCAGCGCTGGCCGGCGGAGCGAAATGCCGACGTGACAACATCGTCGGTTACCTGTTCCGGCAGCGCCGTGGCATCGACGATCATGGCGTTGATGCCGCCCGTTTCAGCGATCAGAGGCGGGATCGGTCCATTTCTTGCCGCTATTGCGCGATTGATCACGCGTGCAACGTCTGTCGAGCCGGTGAAGACAACGCCGGCGACCCGGTGGTCCGCCGTGAGCATGGCCCCGATTTTGCCGTCGCCTAGCACCAGATGTAGCGACCCCGCCGGTACACCGGCGGAATGCAGAAGCTTCACCGCCTCGAAGGCGATGAGCGGTGTCTGTTCAGCGGGCTTCGCCACAACGCAATTGCCTGCGGCGAGTGCACCGGCGATCTGGCCGGTGAAAATTGCCAGCGGAAAATTCCACGGACTAATGCAAACGAAAACGCCGCGGCCGCGCATGCGCAGTTCGTTGCTCTCGCCAGTCGGACCCAGCAGCGGCACAGGTGCAAGCGTGCGGCGCGCCTCGCTGGCATAATAACGACAATAGTCCACTGCCTCGCGCACTTCCGAAACGCAATCGTCGATCGTCTTGCCACCTTCGTTCTGCAAGAGCGCGATCAGCCGCCCGCGATTTTGCTCGATCAAATCGCCGGCGCGTTCGAGCGCCGCCGCTCGATCAGCAACCGGCGTTGCATTCCAGATGCGAAAGGCGGCCGTCGCGGCAGCGAGTGCAGCGGCGACGATGGCTTGATCACCTTCCTGCACGGTGCCGATGGGCTTGCCGTCGATCGGAGAATTGACCACCCGTTCCCGCCCGGCGACCGCGACGCCGTCGATGAGTGGTTTTGCGTTTGTACTTTGCTGTCCTGCGCGGATTTCGGCGAGTAGCGATTCGAGAGAAGCGCGGTCACCGAACTCGACGCCGGCCGAATTGTGCCGGACCTTGCCAAACAAATCGCGCGGTAGCGGAATATGCGAGTGGCGCGCGTGGAAAGAATCGACAATCCAGCTCTGCGGCCGCTGCAGAATTGCTTCAATCGGCACGGCTGGGTCAGATGCTACAGATACGAATGACGAATTGGCTCCATTCTCCAACAGTCGACGCACCAGATAGGCCAGCAAATCGGAATAGCCTCCGACCGGCGCATAGACCCGGCAAGTCAGATCCGGAAGTTCGGCGAACAGCGTTTCATACAGCGCCTCGCCCATGCCGTACAGCCGTTGGAATTCGTAGCCGCTGGTGCCGGCCGCGTCCTCGATCACGCAAGCTACGGTCAACGCGTTATGGGTTGCGAATTGCGGATAGAGCCGCGGCCGGGCTGCCAGCAATTTCCGCATGCAATCGAGATAGCAGAGGTCGGTCATCGGCTTGCGTGTGAACACCGGGTAGTCGGCAAGTCCTCGCTCCTGTGCGCGCTTGATCTCGGTGTCCCAATAAGCGCCCTTGACGAGGCGAACCATCAGCCGGCGGTCAAGCGTGTCCGCCACATCGGCGATCCAGTTGATCACCGCGCTGGCGCGTTTCTGATAGGATTGTATTGCAAGCCCGAAGCCGTCCCATCCCGCGAGCGAAGAATCGCGCAACACCGCGGCGATCACGTCGAGCGACAATTCGAGCCGGTCAGCCTCTTCGGCGTCGATAGTGAAGTTAAGCTCGTGCTGCTTTGCGAGTTGCGCCAGCTCAAGCAATTTAGGCACCAGCTCATCGAGCACACGGTCACGCGACAGTGGCTCATAGCGCGGATGGAGTGCCGACAATTTCACGGAAATACCTGGCCGCTTTGGCAGCGTCTCACTGCCCCCACTTTTGCCGATCGCATCGATGGCATTGGCATAAGATTCGAAATAGCGTTTGGCATCTTCGCCCGTGCGAGCGGCCTCGCCGAGCATGTCAAATGAATAAAGGAACTCGCGGTGCGAACCGGCGCGCGATAGCGCCTCGTGAATCGTCCGCCCAAGCACGAAATGCGAGCCAAGCAACCGCATAGCCTGCCGTGTCGCTGCACGCACCGCCGGCAATCCAAGTCGCTTGACCAGCGATTCAACGATACCTTCCGGCGTTTCGCCGGGATGGATGACACGGGCCGTTAGGCCGAGCGTCCAGGCTGACGCCGAAACCAGAAGCGACACCGAGCGAGTGTCGTGACGCGCCCAATCTCCCGCCTTTAACTTGTCCTCGATCAGGCGGTCGGCGGTCTCGGCGTCGGGCACGCGCAGGAGTGCCTCGGCCAGCACCATGAGCGCTAAACCTTCCTTGGTGGACAGCGCATAAGTATGCAGGAAATCCTCTATACCGCCGAACCCGCCGCTACGGGCACGAATTGCCTCGACCAGGCGTCTCGCGCGGGCATCGACGCGCGCCTCAGCGTCGACCGAGTGATTGGCGGCCGCCAGGAGAGCCCTTGCAATGGTCTCATCCGGCGGAGCGTAGGGCGCCTGCAGCGGCGGAATGTCGCGCGCAAGCCTGTTGGCCTTGGGCGGCGGCATCGACTGGATCTCCGAACCTGTCGCAAGTCTATCCCAAATACGTCTTTCTCGTATTGGGGATCAGTGGTTCCCGACTTAGTGACGAACTGCGAATGCCGCAAATTGCCCGACGATTTCGCGCCCGTGTATTGCCCTTTCCAGCGTCGTGGCCTTTGCTGAGTCATGGCAAGACAAGCGCCGGGTTCAAGGCCCGTTAGAAAAGGAACTGGATGATGAGCGCTCACCACACCGGCTGGCGGGCCTGGGTGGCGCTGCTTACCACCGTGATGTTGGTGACCGGCGTCATGGCGGCGGATACGGCCGTCAGATTCACGCTCGATTTCAATATTGAAGGGCCCTCGGCACCATTCCTGCTGTCTCTCGATAAGGGCTATTACAAAACCGAAGGCCTCAACGTCACCATCGATCCTGCAGCTGGTTCGCTCAAATCAATCGAGCGCGTGGCGTCGGGCGATTACGATATGGGATTCGCTGACATCAATTCACTGATCAAATTCCGCGACGCCAAGCCGGGCACGCCGATCAGGGCGATATTCATGCTCTATAACCGTCCGCCATTCGCGGTGATCGGTCGCAAGAGCCGCGGCATCAACAATCCGAAAGATCTGGAAGGCAAGATGTTAGGCGCACCGGCAGCTGATCTTGCATATGCACAATGGCCGATCTTCGTGCAGGCTAACAGCATCGACGCTTCCAAGGTAACAATTGAGAACGTCGGCTTCTCGGTGCGCGAGCCGATGCTGGCCGCTGGCCAAGTGGACGCGATTACCGGTCTCTCATTTTCATCCTTTATCGATCTCAAGGACAAAGGCATTCCGGTCGACGATATCGCGGTCCTGCTGATGGCCGATTACGGCGTCGAACTTTACGGAAGTGCTATCATTGTAAACTCAACATTCGCTGCCGATCACCCCGACGCGGTAAAAGGCTTCCTGCGTGCCTTCATGAGAGGCTTGAAGGAAACTGTAAAACAACCTTTGAGCGCAGTCGGCTCAGTACTCAAACGCAACGATCTGGCGAGGAAAAATGTTGAGCTTGAGCGCCTCACCATGGCAATCAATGAAAACATCGTCACGCCCGAAGTGAAAGCGAATGGTTATGGCGGCATTAATGACGCGCGCTTCGCCCGCGCTGTCGAACAGATCGCACTTACCTATAAGTTCAAGGGTGCGAAACCGAAGCCGGAAGATGTTTTCGACCCGTCGTTCCTGCCATCCCCGGCCGAACGCAAGTACAAATAAATTGCTGGCAACTTCGCAGTATTACTTGATGCGCTCGAGAATGCTCACGTAGTTCGCCACGGACGTCCCGCCCATATTGAAGATGCCTCCGAGACGAGCATTCTTCACCTGAAGGTCAGCAGCGCTGCCCGTCAGCTGCATTGCGCAAAGCGCGTGCATGGATACGCCGGTCGCACCAATTGGATGGCCTTTTGCCTTCAACCCACCCGAGGGATTCACAGGCAATCTGCCGTCCTTCTGGGTCCAGCCTTCCATGGCGGCACGAGCGCCCTGGCCTTCCGCGGTCAGGCCCATCGCTTCGTATTCGATCAGCTCCGCGATGGTGAAGCAGTCGTGCGTCTCAACGAAGGACAAATCGCCGAGCTTGAGCCCCGCTTTCGCAAGCGCGCGTTGCCAAACCTGGGCGCAACCTTCGAATTTCAGGATGTCTCGCTTCGACATCGGTAAGAAATCCTGCACATGCTCGGCGGCGCGGAAGGCGATCGCCTTTTTCAACTTGAGCGCGGTATCGACATCAGCGAGCACGACCGCAGCAGCGCCATCCGAGACCGGCGAGCAGTCAGTACGCTTGAGCGGACCAGCCACGAATGGATTCTTCTCGCTCTCGGTACGGCAGAATTCGTAGCCCAAATCCTTGCGCATCTGGGCATAAGGATTGCCAACGCCGTTCTTATGGTTCTTGGCGGCGATCGTGGCCAGCGCGTCTGACTGGTCCCCCCATTTCTGAAAATACAGCGCGGCAATCTTGCCGAAGATACCGGCGAAGCCTCCGTCGATATCGGCTTCCTCGCGCACATACGATGCTTTGAGCAGATTGCGCCCGATCTCCGGCGCGGGTGTCGTTGTCATTTGCTCAGCGCCGACGACGAGCACAATGCGCGCCGCGTGCGCCTCAATCGTCTTGATGCCCTGATGCACGGCGGCCGAGCCGGTCGCGCAGGCATTTTCCACCCGCGTCGCTCGCTTGAAGCGCAGATCGGGCGAGGCTTGTAGTACCAGCGAGGCGGTAAAATCCTGTGCAGAAAACCCCGCGTTGAAGTGCCCGAGCACAATCTCGTCGACATCTTTTGGACTGATGCCGGCATCGGCCAGCGCATCGCCAGCCACCCGCACGATCAGGCTTTCAACAGTTTCACCGTTAAGTTTACCGAAGGGGGTATGGGCCCACCCGACAATACAGGCGGTCATCGATTCCTCCTTTGCCGAACTTTGGTCGCTTTCCTCAGCGATGAACCGAGAGTCACCATAATATATCAATATATGAGCCGCGGTTCGCCGACTTTGCCTACCATCCAAAGCTTAGATAGCCTAGCGCGGCCGAAACATGGAACTTTCCCGTTTTTGAGGCTTGGACCGTGAACCGCGAACGATGATTGCTTTTTCAAGCCACCGCTCACGCGCCATGATCCTCGGCTTTGCCGCCGGCTTGCTGTCGCTCGCCGGCGCGGACCGCGCACAATCCGAAGCACAACTGCTCATCGAGGCCTCTACCGGCAAGGTTCTACACGCCGAAAACGCCACGTATCCGTGGTACCCCGCTTCGGTCACCAAATTGATGACCGCTTACACGACGCTCCGTGCCATCAAAGAAGGCCGCATCTCGCTCAATACATTGCTCACGATGTCGCGCAACGCGGCAGCGCAGCAGCCGACCAAAATGGGCTTCAACATCGGCACCACGGTGACCGTCGATAATGCGCTGAAGATGCTGATGGTGAAATCCGCCAATGACATTGCGGTTGCAATCGCTGAGGGCGTCGGCGGCTCAATCGGAGGCTTCGCGGACCTGATGAACGCGAACGCCCGGCGACTTGGTATGTCGCAGAGCAACTTCGTCAACCCGAACGGGTTGCCCGCGGAAAATCACGTTACGTCCGCGCGCGATCTCGCAATATTGGCGCGCGCGCTCATCCGCGAGTTTCCGGAATACGACAGCTTTTGGCATATCTCGTCGATCCGTTACGGCAATCGCGTGATGCGCAATTACAACTCACTGATCGATCGTTATCCCGGCGCCGACGGCATGAAGACTGGATTCATTTGCGCCTCCGGCTACAACGTCGTTGCCTCGGCCACGCGCAACGGGCGCCGGCTCATCGCGGTCGTGCTTGGCTCCTGGTCAGGTGCTGTACGCGCGCAAAAGGCGGCCCAGCTGCTCGAACGCGGTTTCAACAGCGGCGGCTTGTCCTGGCTCACGCCCTCGCTCGGCACCGTCGATGCGTTGGCACCAATCGATGCACAGCCGCCCAACTTGCGCGAGGAAATGTGCGGAGGCCATCGCCGTAAGCCGCCCTCGGAAGAGAACGAGGAGGAGCCTGAAGAAGCGGCCACGGCCACCACCGCAAGCGGTGAATCGGGTAATGGGCAGGCCTTCATGCTGTCCAACCTGAAGCCGGCAACCGGCAAGTTTGTGCTCGGGCCGCCGGTCGAGACCACACCGCCGGTCGTTGTGTTTACTGGATCAGCCGACCATCCCGATACAGTCGCGCAGACCGCGAGTGCCGCGCCGAAAAAGAAAAAGAAAATCGCCGCCAAGACGGAGGGGGCCGAAAAGCCGGCGAATACCGCCAAGACAGCTAAGGCCGCCAAGCCGGCAAAGCACACCAAACCGAAAGTCAGCTCGGCGACGCAATGAGCGAGTCCGTGCTGCGCACTGACCGAAAAGCCTCGCCGATGCCAATCCCAATGACAGTGCCCACCGGCTTCCTCGGCGCCGGCAAAACTACATTGCTCAATCGACTGTTGAAGGATACCGCGCTGGCCGAGACTGCCGTCATCATCAACGAATTCGGCGTGGCGCCACTTGACCACCTGCTCGTTGAATACATCGGCGACAATATGGTGGTGCTGCAATCTGGCTGCCTGTGCTGCACCATGCGCGGCGACCTGGTCGATGCGCTGGAAACGCTGCTGCGCGACCTCGACAATCGACGTTGCAAATTCCGCCGCGTGCTTTTGGAAACCACTGGCCTCGCCGATCCGGCGCCCGTGCTGCACACCGCCATGGCGCATCCCCCGCGACCTGCCCGAACGCACGGTGCGTGAACTGTTCGAGACCTTTCTAGGCGTCGAGGCCCCGGACCGCCCCGATCGCACCGCCCTGACTGATAATCCGCTCATCCCGTTCGGCGGCGAGTAGCACCGGGCGCCCTGCCGTCACTGGCCTTGCATGCGGGGTCGGTTAGACTCATGCTGATGGACATTGATCGCCGCATGCAGACAAAAAGGGCCGACGTAGGGGAAGCAACATGGAACGGCTTTGGCTTCGGCACTATCCGCCGGGCGTTCCCGCCGATATTGAACCGTCGCGCTATTCGTCGCTGGTGGCAATGCTCGAGGAAGGGTTCAAGGCTTATGCCAAACGCGAGGCTTTCGTCTGCATGGGCAAGGCCTTGACCTATGCTGAGCTCGACGAAGCCTCGCGCGCGTTCGCCGCCTGGCTGCAAAGCCGTGGACTGAAGCGCGGCGCCCGCGTCGCCATCATGATGCCGAATGTCCTGCAATATCCGGTTGCGATCGCCGGCATTCTGCGCGCCGGTTGCACGGTGGTGAACGTCAACCCGCTCTACAAGCCACGCGAACTGGAATTCCAGCTCGCCGATGCCGGCGCCGAAGCGATCATTGTCCTGGAAAATTTTGCCGCGGTGCTGCAGGAGGCACTGCCAAGCACGCCAGTCAAACACGTCGTGGTTGCCAATTTGGGTGACATGCTCGGCCAGCTGAAAGGAACGCTAGTCAACGCGGTGGTGCGCTATATCAAAAAAATCGTGCCGGCTTACGCAATCCCGGCGGCCATCATGTTCAACGACGCGCTCGCGACCGGCCGCGAGTCCGGATTCACGCTGGCCGCGATTGAGCCCGACGACATCGCCTTCCTGCAATATACCGGCGGCACCACAGGCCTCGCCAAGGGCGCCATGCTGACGCATCGCAATCTGGTTGCCAACGTGCTGCAGGTAGAGGCGTGGAATCAGCCGATGGTCGACTTGCCGCCCAAGACCGATCGCCTGATTATCGTTACGGCGCTGCCGCTCTATCACATCTTCGCTTTGACGGCGTGTTTTCTGCTCGGTGTACGGACGGGCGGCGTGTGCCTTCTGATTCCGAATCCGCGCGATATCGCCGGCCTCATCAAGGAACTCCGCAGTTACAAGGTGAACATGTTTCCGGCGGTGAATACGCTCTATAACGCGCTGCTGCATCATCCGGACTTCGGCAAGCTCGACTGGAGCATGCTCAAAGCTGCGATCGGCGGCGGCATGGCGGTGCAGAAAGCGGTCGCCGATGCCTGGGTGAAAGCCACCGGCAAGCCGATCATTGAAGGCTATGGCCTTTCGGAAACATCACCGGTGCTGACGTGCAACCGCGGTGACATCGCAGAGTGGACCGGCACCATCGGATTGCCATTGCCTTCGACGGAGATTTCGATCCGCGACGATAGCGGCCATGAGCTGTCGAACGGCGAACAAGGCGAAATCTGCGCGCGCGGGCCGCAGGTGATGTTGGGCTATTGGCGGCGGCCCGATGAGACTGCGCAGTCGATGACCGCGGACGGCTTCTTTCGCACTGGCGACATCGGAGTTATGGATATCCAAGGCCGTGTGCGTATCGTCGACCGCAAGAAGGACATGATCACGGTCTCCGGCTTCAAGGTTTTTCCCAACGAAGTCGAGGACATCGCCATGAGTCATGGCAGCCTGAGGGAATGCGCGCTAGTCGGCGTCCCCGATGAACATTCCGGCGAAGTCGGCAAGCTTTTTGTAGTTAAAAAGAAGCCAGAAGTAACCGCTGCCGAATTGCGCGCTTTCCTGGCTACCAAGCTCGCGAGTTACAAGGTGCCAAGACAGATCGAGTTTCGCGACGAATTGCCGAAGACCAATGTCGGCAAAATTCTGCGGCGCGCCCTGCGCGATGACGCCAGTCAACCGCCGGCGAATTGACCTGTAACGCCCATGCTCGTGAGCGCAGCCGACGTGGTGTCATTTTGGCAAGAAGCTGGGCCGGAGCGCTGGTTCAACAAGAACGTTGCATTCGACAAAGAGGTCCGCGAGCGGTTCTTTGACACGTACGAAGCAGCGGCCGCAGGGAGGCTTTCTGATTGGGAACAAAGCGCGCAAGGTGCACTTGCGTTGCTCATTCTGCTCGACCAGTTTCCGCGCAATATGTTCCGCGGTGACGCGCGGGCCTTTGCCACCGACCCCTTGGCGCGCGCCATCACAGCCGGAGCTATCATCCGCGGCTTCGACGGCCAGGTGCCGAAGGAATTGCGCAGCTTTTTTTATCTTCCATTCGAGCATTCGGAAGATCTTGCCGATCAGGAACGCTGCATCGCGCTTAACAAGGCGACCGGCGACGCCGACGGCCTGAAATGGGCGGAGATTCACGCCAACATCATTCGCCGTTTCGGCCGGTTCCCTCATCGCAATGCCGCGCTCGGCCGCACCACCACGTCGGAAGAGCAGGCCTTTCTGGATGGCGGCGGTTTTGCCGGCTGAAAAATATCTCGAGCCAAACGAACTGCCCCCGTCGCGCGCGACGGGGGCTTTCATTTTCTGCTGGCCCCTATGCGGGCGCGGAAGTGCTGGAGTAGCATCGCACCGAACGGCCGCCACCGGGTAGGCGCCGAGAAAACGTCACCAGGGAGTTCCCATGCGACACGTCGTATCCGCCGCTTTCATCGCAATCGCGCTGGCTTGGGGAACCGGCGCTCAGGCGCAGGCGCCACAGGGCTATCCGGCCGACTACGCCAAGATCGTCGAAGCCGCCAAGAAGGAAGGCAAGGTGGTGATCTACGCAACCACCGACGCAGTCGCGGCGAATCCTCTGATCAAGGATTTCGAGACGCTCTATCCCGGCATCAAGGTTGAATATTCCGATCTCAACTCTACCGAGCTTTACAACCGGTTCATCGCCGAGGCCGCCGCCAACAACGGCACCGCAGACCTGTTGTGGTCTTCGGCAATGGATCTGCAAGTGAAGCTCGTTGCCGACGGCCAGGCCGAGACTTATGCCTCGCCGGAAATCAAGGCCCTGCCGAAATGGGCGGTATGGAAGGATGCAGCCTACGGCACGACCTATGAGCCAATCGCTTTTGTGTACAACAAGCGCCTCGTACCCGAAGGCGACGTGCCAAAGGATCACACCGATCTGCTGAAATTGCTCGACGCGAAGACCGATTTCTACAAAGGAAAGATCACAGCCTACGATCCTGAGCGCTCCGGTGTCGGCTATCTGTTCTGCAACGAAGACATCAAGGATTTCCCGCAGGCCTGGGATCTGTTCAAAGCAATGGGCAAGGCGCAGGCCAAGCTCTACACCAGCGCCGGCGCGATGATGGAGCGTGTCACGTCCGGTGAACATCTGATCGCCTACGGAATCTTCGGCTCTTATGCGCTCGGCCGCTCCAAGAAGGATCCCAACCTCGGCATCATTCTGCCGAAAGATTACACGATGGTGACGTCGCGTGTCGCATTCATCTCCAAGAAGGCGAAGAACCCGAACGCCGGCAAGCTGTTCCTCGATTACATATTGTCGAAGCGCGGCCAGGACATCATCGCCAACAAGGCTGATCTGTATTCGCTGCGCTCTGATGTCGACGGCGAGGCGACGATCAAGGGCGTCACCCAGCTCATCGGCGACAAGGCACGCCCGGTGCCAATTGACCAGACGCTGCTGGAGAATCTCGATCAGGCCAAACGGCTCGCCTTCCTGTCGAAGTGGCAGCAGGCGAAGAAGGGGCAGTAAGCATTTCGCCCTGCCCTGTCTGGGCGCGGCAGACCAAGGGCGACCATGCCCATTGTCGTGTACCGCTTGCTCGTGCTCGGCGTCACCACCCTTGCCGTGGCGGCGCCGCTGTCGCTCGTGGTCTACCAGAGCTTCCTCACGGCACCATTCTTCGACCCTTCGGCACAGCTTGGCCTGCTCGCCTATTCCTTTGTCTTTGTCGATCCTGATTTCTGGCAGGCATTCTGGACGACCGTCACAATCGCCTGCGGCATGGCTGCGATCGCGGTCCCGCTTGGCGCCCTGCTCGCTTTCCTGATGGTGCGCACCGACGTGCCGGGGCGGCATTATCTTGAGCCACTGATACTGATCCCGATATTCGTTTCGGCGGTGGTGATCGCATTCGGCTACGTGGTGGCAATTGGTCCCGTCGGAATTTTCTCGACACTCGCCAAAGACGCTCTAGGCTTCGTGCCATGGAACCTGTACTCGCTTTTAGCGCTAATCGTGATCGCCGGGCTGACGCATGTACCGCATGTCTATCTCTACAGTGCCGCTGCGCTGCGCGGCTTGAGCACCGATCTTGAAGAAGCCGCGCGCGTGTCCGGCGCTAATCCGTTTCGTGTCGCCATCAGTGTCAGTCTGCCGATGATCTTGCCGGCGATTTTGTTTGCCGGTGTGCTGGTGTTCTTTTTGGGATTTGAATTGTTTGGCCTGCCGCTTGTCTTGGGCGATCCGCAGGATGTGCTTGTGTTGTCGACGTATTTGTACAAGCTCACCAACAAGCTCGGAGTGCCGTCCTATCAGCTGATGGCTGTGGTCGTGGTTGCGATCATAGCCATCACAGCGCCGCTTGTGTTCATGCAGCGCCTGCTGCTGCGTCAGGCGCAACGTTATGTTTCGGTGCGTGGCAAGGGCCTGAAGACGCAACCGCTCCGCCTGCATGGTTGGCGCTGGTTTGCGTTCGGCGCAATCGTATTCTGGCTGTTCGTGACGGTGGTGGTCCCACTGTTCGGCATTACGCTGCGCTCCTTCGTAGTGACCTGGGGCGAAGGCGTGAACCTACTCGATGTCCTGACCCTCGATCACTACCGCGAGCTCACCGACTATCCGAATGTGGTGCGCGGCATTCTTAATACGCTGGGTATCGGTGTAATTGGCGGCGCGCTGGCAGTCGCCTGGTACACTGCGATTGCGCTGGCCGTGCATCGCTGGAATTCGGGTTGGACGCGGCTTGTCGACTACCTCGTGATGGTGCCGCGCGCCATGCCCGGCCTGGTCGCCGGGCTTGCGCTCCTGTGGGTGTTCCTCTTCGTGCCGTTTCTGTCGCCGCTCAAATCGACGATGGTCTCGATCTGGCTCGCCTACACGATTGTCTGGCTTGCCTACGGCATGCGGCTCGTATCCGGCACTCTGCTGCAAGTCGCACCGGAACTCGAGGAAGCCGCGCGCACCGCCGGCGCCAATGACCTGCGCGTGAAACGCGACGTCACCGTGCCCCTGATCAAATATGGCATGCTGGCGAGCTGGCTTCTGATCTTCCTGATCTTCGTGCGCGAATATTCCACCGGCATCTATCTGCTTGGGCCCGGCACCGAGGTCATCGGCTCGCTTTTGGTGTCACTATGGGGTACTGGCGCTGTCGATCTGGTGTCGGCGTTGTCTGTCGTTAATGTGGTCATGATCGGCGTCGGCCTCGCCGTCGCGGTCCGGCTCGGAGTGCGCCTGCATGGCTGAACTCATCGTCAAGGATGTCGCCCTTCGCCTCGGCGAAAACGAGATTCTTAAAGGCGTCTCGCTTGCCGTCCCGGCAGGCGAAGTGGTCGCGCTGCTTGGGCCCTCCGGCAGCGGCAAGACAACGTTGTTGCGCGCCGTCGCCGGGCTGGAGACGCCGCATGGCGGGTCGATTGCCATCGGCGATCGCGTGTTTTTTGACGCTGCGCGCGGCATCGAATTGCCGGCCGAACAACGTGGACTCGGCTTGGTGTTTCAGTCCTATGCGCTGTGGCCGCACCGAACTGTTTTCGACAATGTGGCCTATGGACTGAAACTGCGCGCGGTATCGGCCACAGAGACGAAGACGCGAGTCGAGAAGACTTTATCACAGATTGGCCTTGGACATCTCGCTGCGCGCTATCCGCATCAGCTCTCAGGCGGCCAGCAACAGCGCGTCGCGATCGCGCGCGCACTGGTCTACGAGCCGCCGGTAATCCTGCTCGATGAGCCTTTGTCGAACCTGGATGCCAAATTACGCGAGGAAGCGCGCGCCTGGCTGCGCACGTTGATTGTCACGCTCGGCCTTTCTGCCGTCCACGTCACCCACGACCAGGTGGAGGCAATGGCGATCGCCGATCGCATCGTACTACTTGACGCGGGCGTGATCGCGCAGGAAGGCCCGCCGACCGCGCTGTACAATGACCCCGCGACGCTGTTCGCGGCGGAATTCATGGGCAGCAACAACCGGCTCGACGGCAAACTGGTGGGAAATTCAGACGGACGGGCGACTATCGAACTATTCGGTGAGCGCCTCACCGGCAACGCGCGCACCAAAGCGGCCATAGGCTCGAAGGCGACGGGCATCGTCCGCATCGAACGCGTGCGCTGCGCATCTGCGCCGGGCACGAACCGTCTGAAGATGGAATTGAAGGCGCCAATGTATCTCGGCGAGCGCTGGGAGCTGGTGTTCGGACGCGACAGTCTTACCGTGCGCGCCTATGCCCCCGTGCCGCTGGCGCCCGGTGAACACTACGTCGAATTCCCGCCCGAGGCGCTGTGGGTGTTTTAGGTAACGCATGAGCGACTTTCACGGCGTCTTTCCTTATCTCGTCTCCCCCATCGACAAGGGCGGCCGCATTCTCACCGACGTGCTCGGGAAGCTGGCATCCGACCTGATTGAAGCAGGTGTGCATGGTTTGACGCCGCTCGGCTCGACTGGCGAATTCGCCTATCTCAATCGCGCGCAGCGCGAAGCGGTGGTCCAAGCGACGATCGAGGCGGCCGCCAGAAAACGCGTGCCGGTGATCGCGGGCGTTGCGTCAACTGCCACCTCAGATGCAGTCGAGCAGGCGAAAGCGTACCAGAAGCTCGGGGTTGATGGCATCCTTGCCATTTTGGAAGCCTATTTCCCGCTGAGGGACGCGCAGATCGAGTCCTACTTTCGCGCCATCGCCGATGCGGTCGATATTCCCCTCGTACTCTACACCAACCCGCAATTCCAGCGCAGTGATCTTTCGCTCGAGGTGATCGCGCGCCTCGCTGAGCATCCGCGTATTCAGTACATCAAGGACGCATCGGCCAACACCGGCCGTCTGCTGACGATCATGAATCGTGTGCCGCGCATGAAAGTATTTTCAGCCTCTGCGCATATTCCCGCTGCCGTAATGCTGATCGGAGGCGTCGGCTGGATGGCAGGCCCTGCCTGCATCGTGCCGCGTCAGAGCGTCCGACTCTACGAGCTGTGCCGTGCGGGAAAATGGCCGGAGGCCATGAACCTCCAGCGCGACCTTTGGGGCATCAATGAGGCCTTTGCGCGTTTCAATCTCGCCGCCTGCATCAAAACCGGGTTGCAGATCCAGGGTTATGCGGTCGGCGACCCGGTGCCGCCGCAGGCCGCGCTCGGCCCAGCGGATCGCGAAGCGGTCGAGAGCATTCTGGCTGACGTTGCAAAATTGAAGATGGAGGCGGCTTGATTCAGGCACCCGCGACAAAAGTTACGCTCGCTCACGCAACAGGCGTCTGATCACCTTACCCGTCGTCGTCATCGGCATGTCGTCGATGAAAGCGACTTCACGCGGATATTCGTGCCCCGATAGCCGCGTTTTCACGAAGCCTTGAATTTCAGACGCGAGCGCGTCGGACGCGGCGTAGCCTTTCTTGAGCACGATAAAGGCTTTCACGATTTCGGTGCGCAGCGCGTCGGGCTTGCCCACCGCAGCGGCGAGCGCTACGGCGGGATGGCGTATGAGGCAATCTTCGATTTCGCCCGGCCCGATACGGAAACCGGCTGACGTGATGACGTCGTCATCGCGGCCGACGAAGCTGACGTAGCCTTCCTCGTCCATCACGCCTTGATCGCCGGTCGTCATCCAATCGCCGACGAATTTGTCGCGGGTATCCTGGGGCTTGCCCCAGTACTCTAGGAACATCACCGGATCGGGACGTTTGACCGCGATCTGCCCCGTTTCCCCGACTTTCAGCGGATTTCCCTCAGCATCGATGACGGCTACAGTGTGGCCGGCAACCGGCTTGCCGATCGCACCTGGCTTCGACACGCCGAGAGCGCTGCACGCCGAGAGCACGAGGTTGCACTCGGTTTGTCCGTAGAATTCATTGATCACCAGACCAAATGCCGACTTACCCCATCCATACGTTTCCGCGCCGAGCGACTCGCCACCAGAGCCGATCGACCGCATGTTGATGGCGTGGCGACCTTTCGGATTTGGTGCTGCACGCAACATGCGCAACGCGGTCGGGGGAATGAAAGCGTTGCGGATTTGCGCGCGCGCCATGAGCGCGAAGGCTTCCTCCGTATCGAATTTTTCGAAGCGCCGCGCCACCACCGGCACACCGTAGTGCAGACCGGGCAATAAGACATTGAGCAGTCCGCCCGCCCACGCCCAATCGGCCGGCGTCCAGATGCGATCGCCCGCTTGCGGGAAGAAATCGTGATGCGTCTCGACACCCGGAAAATGGCCGATCAGTACGCGATGGCCGTGCAGTGCGCCTTTCGGCTGGCCGGTGGTGCCAGACGTATAGACCATCATTGCCGGATCGTCGGCGGAAGTCTCGACCGGCGTAAAATCGGATGAGGCGCGCGCCAGCTCGTCGGAAAAACTGACCGCGCCATCGGCTGCACCGTCCAGCGACAGCGCCAACTTAAGGGCGGGCAGGCCCGTCCTGATCTCGGCAATTCGCTGGGCGCCACGCGCATTGGTAATCAGCGCGTTGGCCCGGGAATTCTGCAGCCGGTACGACAGTGCGTCGGTGCCGAAAAGGACCGCCAGCGGCAGTGCCACGGCGCCAAGCTTGTAGATCGCGATGTGACTTGCAGCCACTTCCGGCGACTGCGGCAGCAGGATCGCGACGCGGTCGCCGCGCGCGACGCCCCGCGCTCGCAACACATTGGCGAGCCGGTTGGACGTTTCACGCAGCCAGCCATAGGTGATTTGCTCGTCACGACCGTCCGGCCGCGCATGCAGAATGGCGAGGCGACCGGGCTCTTTTTCTGCCCAACGGTCGCAGACGTCGACACCGATGTTGTAACGGGCCGGCACCTGCCAGCGGAACTGGCGATAGAGCGAATCGTAATCCTTGACGCGAGGCAGTACCGGCATGGCGCAAAACTAGTCAGCGGATAGTGCGAGGTCCAGCCCGGCAACCTTAAGTTAGAGCGGCGCGAGCGCCTAGCGGAGCGAAATGTCCGAAACGGACAGTAAACGGCCAGTCGAGTTCAAAAATGAGAAAGGGCGCGCCCGCCGCCGAGAACGCACAGACAAAAAATGCGAACACAACAATCGGGTTGGGCGATTCGAAAAGGCTGAAGCTTGCAAAAATAATGGCAAGCCAGCAGTACCAAGAACGGCAGTGGTATTGCATTGCGCGCCTGTGTATGGAGCAACAGGCTCGTTTGTTCTTCGCGCCCGCCCCGATGACTCCCATGCTTAGTCGTATGGCATCCCTTGAATCTGAGTTGAGATAATGCTCCGGCAAGACGTTGCGAACAAAACATGCTGAGCAGCGTGGTCCCGAAAATGCATGCAAATGCAATCAAGGAAAGGCCGAGAGCGCTCATTGTTGGTTCCTTTTTTGTTGGCCTACAATTCTTAGTCGAGGCTCTCGATCGGGCTTAGTTCAATCTGACGCAGGCAAAAACTATCGCGTGCCGCCAAGTGACGTGAGGCGCGGCTTTTCATCTAGCACACGGCCAGCCTATCCCTTTTTCTCGTCCGGCTCGGCCAGGATCAGCGACCAATAGACCTTGTACTTTGATGCCGGCGTGTAGACCGCGGCAATGCCTATGCGAGTGGCGCCTGCAAGCAGCATATTGGCCCGATGCGGACTCGAGTCGCGCCAGCCGGAAAATGCCTCGGCCAGCGTGTGATACCCGGCGCTGATGTTCTCGGCTGCCGTCTTGGCATCGTAGCCGGAGGCTTTTAGACGTTGCACGAACGGTTTGCCGGCCCCATGATCGAGCTTGTCGCGTTTGGCCATGACCTCGGCTTGCGCCTGCGCGAGCCGCATCAAATCGGAATCGATTACCACCGCGGGCAGCCCGTTGTTCGCGCGGTATCCGGAGATCATCGAGGCGGCGGCAGCCGCGTCGAGCTCCGCGCCCGGCTGCGCCAGGTTGCGGTAAAAACTCGGCTCTGTCTTGGGCACGTAGTTATCGGCACAACCGCCAAGCACGATCAACGTAAGCAAGACCAGGAGCAAGCGAACGAGCGGCATGAGCAGCTTTTCTCCGAATCGGAATAGTGGATCGACCTCGCCTCACGACCATGGCCTAACGGTGGTGACGCCCTCACTACGTGGTTGATTCAGCGCCTGCCAGATGCGCGCGGGCGTCGCCGGCATGTCGAGCTGTGCGCCCTTAGGCAGCGCATCGAGGATAGCGTTAATCACCGCTGGCGGCGCAGCGGTCGTGCCAGCCTCGCCGGTGCCCTTCACGCCGAGCGGATTGGTCCGGCACGCCACGGGGTGATGCTCGACCTTCATCCCTGGCATCGAATCTGCGCGCGGCATGGCGTAATCCATGAAGGACCCAGAGACGAGCTGCCCGCCAGCATCATAGACAGTGCTCTCGATGAGAGCCTGGCCGAGCCCCTGCGCCACGCCACCATGAATCTGCGCCTCGACGATCACATCATCGAGCACATTACCGCTGTCGCCAACTGCGACGTAGGAAACGATTTTGGCCGCGCCGGTTGCGGGATCTACCTCCGCCTCGACGACATGACAGCCGTTCGGGAATGTCGGCGGCAGCTTGACCTTGTCCAGCGTGTCGAGGCTCTCGGGTATCACGCCCTGGCGCTTGAGCTCGGCGGCGCGCTCGGCCACTTCGAACAGTGAAACCTCACGGTTTTTCACGCTGAACTTGCCGTCGCGATATTCGACGTCGCTCTCGTAAGCTTGCAGCAACATGGCGGCTACGCGCTTGCTCTTCTCCAGCACGACACCAGCGGTGTGCGCAATAGCACTACC
>JBARNC010000104.1:0-6770 GCA_049802775.1 Pseudolabrys sp.
CCGCCGCGCCGCGCCGGTCGGCGCGTGGGCCGCGGCGACAAACCCGTCCCAGCGCCAGACGTCGCCTTCGCGCGACACCAGCCGCTGGCCGGTCTTGAGAGCGCCGGCAAGCCGGATGCCCGCA
Source organism: Pseudolabrys sp. (assembly GCA_049802775.1). GTDB lineage: Bacteria > Pseudomonadota > Alphaproteobacteria > Rhizobiales > Xanthobacteraceae > Pseudolabrys. Next base: position 125 of record JBARNC010000104.1, read on the forward strand.
TCGCGTTCCACCACGCCGATCTGCGCGAGCCGCCGTGCGAGTTGCGCGGGCGCCTTGACATAATGCGCCAGGGGCTCGACGCCATCGGGAAGGCCGGGGTCGCCGCCTTCGCTCGCCACCTTGGTCCAATGCATGGGCGAGGATGGATCGACCGGCGCATCGAGGTCGTCGCCGAGCGCGGCGCCCAGCGCCTTTTCGTAGCCTTTCTCCACGGAGGTGTGGTCTATCACAGGCGGCCATAGGCTGCGGGTCTCGAGGGACAGCATCTTGGATAGGGTTTTGGCCTCGGTCTCAAGCCGCTGCACGCGTTTTTCCGATTCAGCCGATGCCTCGCGCGCGGCCTCCAGCTCGGCGCGCGCATTGTTGTGCGCGGCCTCGGCGGCGATGGCTGCGGCTTCCGCTTCTGTCAGCGCCGCTTGCGTCCCCTCAAGGATGGCGGCGAGCGGGCCGCTATTGGCGGGCTGCAGCGTTGCCAGCTCGCGCTCGATGGCCTCAATTTCGGATGAAATCCGGGTGATGCGCTCGCCGTGTTCGCGGGCGGCGTTCTCGAAACGATTGCGCTGGGCGGTGAGGTCGGCAAACGCGGTGGTGAGATCGGTGAAGATTTTCTCGACGGCGCCGAGCTCGGCATCGGCCTCGGACACCTCGGCGTCAACGCCACTGCGGCGGCCGGCGCTCTCTCGCGCTTCAGCCCGAATGGTTTCTTCCTCAGCCGCGAGGCGCGCAATCGCCTGTTCGGCGTCGGCCGCGAGGCGTTGCTCGCGCTCGGTGTCGGCGGCAAATTGAACAAGCCGAAGATCAAGTTCGACGATGCGATCCTTGGCGCGCGCTTCTTCGCGATCAAGGTCCTGCAATGCGACGTTGAGACGGTGCAGGGCCGCGCCCGCGCGTGCCTCCGCTTCGCGCAATTGCGGAAGGCTGGCAGCGGCGAGCGCCTGGCGCTTGGACGCCTCAGCTTCCGCACCGACGCGGTCGGCGACCGTGCGCACGCAGAGGTCCTTGGCGTGCTCGGCGTCGGTCACCGCGCCGTTCGCAGCTGTCCAGCGCAAATGGTAGAGCGTCGCTTCCGCCTTGCGCACCTGCGAGGATACGGTGCGATAGCGGATCGCTTGGCGCGCCTGCTTCTTCAAGCCGTCGATCTGGGCGGCCAGCTGGCCGATGACGTCCTCAACCCTCAGAAGATTGGCCTCGGCGGCCTTCAGACGCAGTTCGGCCTCGTGCCGACGGGCATGCAGGCCGGCGACACCGGCAGCGTCTTCTAGCACGCGACGGCGCTGTTCCGGCTTGGCCTGGATGATTTCGCCGATACGGCCCTGGTGTACGAGTGCCGGCGAGCGCGCGCCGGTCGAAGCGTCGGCAAAAAGGATCTGGACGTCGCGCGCGCGCACCTCGCGCCCATTGATGCGGTAGCTGGAACCCGCATCGCGTTCGATCCGGCGGGCAATTGCGAGCGAATCCTGATCATTGAAGGCGGCCGGTGCCGAGCGCGTTGAATTGTCGATTGCGATAGCCACCTCGGCATTGTTCCGCGCCGGGCGGCTATTGGAGCCGGAAAAGATCACCTCATCCATGGACGAGGCGCGCATGGATTTATGCGAGGATTCACCCATCACCCAGCGCAGCGCTTCGACCAGATTCGACTTGCCGCAGCCGTTCGGCCCGACGACACCGGTCAACCCCGGTTCAATCAGGAAATCTGTCGGTTCGACGAACGACTTGAAGCCGAGCAGACGTAGTCGTGTGAGCTTCATTAAGGCCTCATGGTTCTTCTTGTTGGCGCATGACCTTTTTTCGCCCGATCAAGTCGACGACAAGCTTTTCGGGATCATGCGCAAAACGGGATGAGAACCCATCGCTCCATCAGGTTTTGCATTGAACAATTCCAGCAAGCCGTTCCGGGGCTTGACCCCGGCCAGGGTGCCCGTGTGCCGCATCGGTTCGGACAATGAATCGCCGCGACCGCGAGGGCAACTGCCGCGCGGAAGGCGGCGGTGGTTTTCCAAACCTTTCCCACGTGGTGGGGGAAAAATTGCGGTATCGGCGCGCCGGCGCCGGGACGGACCAAGCCAAAAAACCCTTATCAACCCTTGAGATAGGGGTCGATCACCTTGGCCATGTCCTCGATGGACAAGGCGCCCGGGTAAGACGTCCCATTGATGAAAAAGGTGGGCGTTGACTGCACTTTGAAAGTGTCGACGGCGCGCTTGCGCACGCTTTCGATGCCATCGAGCACCTGCTGATTCGCGAGGCAGCTCTTGAAAGACTCCTCCGTGAACCCGGCCTGCTTGGCGATCGCAAGCAGTGGCGGTAACGGCTTTTCCACTGCCCATTGCCGCTGCTGCTGGAACAGCGTGTCGATCAGGGCAAAATATTTGTCCTTGTCGTCCTTGCCAGCGCATCGCGCCAGCATGAATGCTGCGGCAGCGAGATTATCGAGTGGGAATTCGCGGAAAATGTAACGCACCTTGCCGGTGTCGATGTAGCGCTTCTTGAGTTCCGGAAAAGTCGTTTCCTGAAAATGCGCGCAGTGCGGGCAGGTCATCGACGCATATTCGATGACGGTCACCGGCGCCTTGTCATTGCCCATAATCATTTCGGGCAAGGCATCCGGTTTCATCAATTCGGCGGCCGGCACCGTCTCAGCGGCCCCGCCCGGCGACAACGACGAAGCGCCAACCAAGGCGGTGGCAAGTGCCAGGGCAGCCGTGCTCTGGCAAAATTCGCGGCGGGTGATCTGCAACTGAGGCTCCTGGGGCTGAAACGCCGGTCTGGTACCGCTACTGGCTAGCTGGACAGCACAATTGTGGCAATGCCGGGCCAGCCTGCCAAGGTGTTCGCGAGGCTTAAATTCGCTTAATAGCCGCGCCAAGGCGGGCAAGCGCCTGGCGCAAGTCCTCGTCCTTTACGTCGGGCAGCGTTTCGGCGATGCGCGCAGCTGTGGCCGGATCGGGCTCACGGGCCGGAGACCGCTCGCGACGCCGCAGCGGCGCCTGGCGCAATGCAATTCGGCCGATGGCCTGCCAGCCGAAGAAGCGGTTGACCCGTTCGAGGATGACAGCGGACAAATGCTGGATTTCGAGTGCTGCCGGGCCTTCTACCCGCAACACCAGCGTGGCGGGTTCCGCCACATCTTTCTCGCTAGCGCGCGGCCAGTTGATCTTGAGCGGCTCGCTGTGGGCGGCGATCTCTGCGCCCACAATGTCGGGCCAGCGGGAAATGATCTCGGTTGAGGCAAAGCCTTGTGCCTTGAACGCATCGCCCAAAGTGGCGCTGAGCAGCTCCGATAGCGGCCGGGGAAAACTGCGCGAGGGCTTGCTCATGAAGAGTTTTCCGTGCGCATGATCTTATCCGAAAACCGGTTCCCACTTTTTGGCATCATGCGGATAGGCCTTATGCCATCGTTGGCGCCATGACCGTAGCAGCCCGATTGCCGCGGCGAAAGAAAGCCGGCATGCGGGAGCCCGGCGATCTGCTCGCCTGGTATGACCGGCACGCCCGTGTCTTGCCTTGGCGCGCGCGTTGCGGCGAGCAGGCAGACCCTTATCGCGTCTGGCTGTCCGAGATCATGCTGCAACAGACGACGGTCAAGGCAGTCGTGCCGTATTACGCACGGTTTTTGTCGCGCTGGCCAACGGTCGACGCACTCGCGGCCGCCAGCCTTGACGATGTGCTGCGCGTTTGGTCTGGGCTTGGCTATTACGCGCGCGCGCGCAATCTACACGCTTGCGCGAAAGTAATTGTCGAGCGGCATCGCGGGCAGTTTCCGAATGGTGTGAATGCCCTGCGTGCGCTGCCCGGCATTGGCGACTACACAGCCGCGGCTGTGGCGGCGATCGCGTTCGATCTGCCGGCGGTGCCGGTCGACGGCAATGTCGAGCGCGTGGTGTCGCGCCTGTTCGCAGTCGAAAACGAACTGCCGGCGGCAAAGCCCGCGATCAAGCAACTGGCCGCTTCATTGCTGCCGGCGCGGCGGGCTGGCGACTTTGCGCAAGCCTTGATGGATCTCGGGGCGACGATCTGTTCACCCAAGCGTCCGGCCTGTGCACTGTGTCCGTGGGGCAATTCATGTCTGGCCAGCGAACGCGGCGATCAGGAGACCTTTCCGCGCAAGGCGCCCAAGCGTGAAGGCAGATTGCGCCGTGGCGCTGCATTTGTGGTGTTGCGCTCAGACGCGCGGGTGCTTCTGCGCCGGCGTCCGGACAAGGGCTTGCTTGCTGCAATGATGGAAGTTCCCGGCAGCGACTGGACGCATGATTTTGACGAAACTGTAGCGCGGCACTTGGCGCCACGCCTGCGCGCCAACGTGCGATGGCAGCGTCTGCCGGGCGCCGTACGCCACGTCTTCACTCATTTCCCGCTTGAGCTTACGGTTTTCGTTACGCAGGTGCCGCGCGCAACGGTGGCGCCAAAAGGCGCGCGCTGGGTGAAGATTGGCGATTTACCCGGTGAAGCGCTGCCGAACGTCATGCGCAAGGTTTTGGCTCACGCCCTTGAATGACCAACAAAGAGGAACGCTATGACAATCCAACGTCACGATATTGGACCGCGCATGAGCAAAGTGGTGGCGCACGGCAACACCGTTTATCTCGCTGGCATCGTAGCCGATAATCCGAAAGGTAAGTCCGTCACCGAGCAAACCAAGGACATTCTAAAACAGATCGACGGCTTTCTGTCGAAAGCCGGCACCGACAAGACCAAATTGCTGTCGGCCAATATCTGGATCACCGACATGGCCAATTTTGCCGAAATGAACGCGGTGTGGGATGCCTGGGTGTCACCCGGCAATACCCCGGCGCGCGCGACCGTCGAAGCGAAGCTGGCTGCGCCCGACTACAAGGTCGAGATCATGGTAGTGGCGGCAAAGTGAATGGTGGCCATGATGGCGGGCGAAGGACTTCCGGGAATTCTTGCGATCTGGAACGACTGCCGCACGGGTCGCGAGACTGAGTTCGACGCTTGGTTTCAGGGCGAACATCTGCTTGAGCGGCTCGCCGTTCCCGGCTTCCTGTTTGGCCGGCGGCATCAGGCGATTTCGAGGAGCGCCGGCTATTTTAATTTCTATCTTGTCGAGTCACCGGATGTACTGACGTCAAAGCCCTATTTGGAACGGCTCGACAATCCGACGCCAATGACCAAGCGGATCATGTCCGAGGTGTTCATCAACATGAACCGCACTGTGTGTCGCCGGACAGTTCGGCGCGGTGGATTTCGCGGAGCCTATGCCGTCACCGTGCGCTTTAATGCGCAACCGGACGAGGCAGCGCTGACCAAGCGACTCGACGCCGCGTTGCAAGTCACGGCCGTAGCGGGCGGCGAAATCTGGATCGCGCTCGATTCCGCAGGCCAGCCCGTGTCGATGGAAGAGAAGCTGCGCGGCGGCGACAAGAAAATCAAAGGCGCGCTGATGCTCGACACGCTGCGCCAGCGCGATGCCGAATTGCTCGGAGAACAACTGGCAAGGGAATTTCCCGCAGCCGATGTCGGCGTATTCCGCGTGCTCTGCCAGCTCGGCCGCGGCGATCTCTAGGAACTATTCGGCTGCTTCCGACATTCCCGCGCGGACTTGGGCACGGAATTCGTCGATCAGCCGCAGACCCTTCTCGGTTTCCACGTGCCAGAAGGTCCAGCCGTTGCAGGCTTCAAGGCCCTGCGCCAGAGCGCCGATGCGGTGGATCGAGCCAACAGTGCCGTCGAGCGATACCGCGCCGTCGGCGCGCACCAAGGCCTTGTGCCGTTTTTTGGCATCCACGAGCCGGGCACCGGGCGTCACCAGTCCGCGCTCGATGAGCGCCGCAAACGGAACGCGCGGCGCCTCGCGTGCGGTCATGAAAGGCGCCAACGTCGGCGCTTCCAGCGGCTTAGTCGCAGCAATGCGTTTGTCCGCCGCCTTGGCGTATTTGGCGTCCTGCTCGCAACCGACGAAGCGCCGGCCGAGGCGTTTGGCGACGGCGCCGGTGGTGCCGGTGCCGCAGAACGGGTCCAACACCAGACCGTCGGGGCGCGAGCTTGAGAGAAGGACACGCGCAAGCAGTGCCTCCGGCTTTTGCGTCGGGTGTAGCTTCTTGCCGTTGCGGCCCTTCAGGCGCTCCTCGCCCGTGCACAGCGGCAGCGTCCAGTCCGAGCGTACCTGGATGTCTTCGTTGCCGGCCTTGAGCACTTCGTAATTGAACGTGTAGCCGCGGGCATCGGCGTCGCGGGAGGCCCAGATCAGCGTTTCGTGCGCGTTGGTGAAACGACGGCCGCGGAAATTCGGCATTGGGTTCGATTTCCGCCAGATCACGTCGTTGAGGATCCAGAAGCCGAGATCCTGCATGATTGTGCCGACGCGGAAGATATTGTGATAGGAGCCGATCACCCAAATGGTGGAGGCGGGCTTCATCACGCGCCGGCAGGCGGTGAGCCAGCGCCGTGTGAAGTCGTCGTAGGCGGAAAAGCTCGCGAATTTGTCCCAGGCGTCGTCAACGGCATCGACGCGTGAATCGTCCGGCCGTTTTAAGTCGCTGGCGAGCTGGAGATTGTAGGGTGGATCGGCGAAGACGAGATCGACGGAGGCCGCCGGCAACTTCGCCATGCCGGCGACGCAGTCGCCGACAAGAATGCGGTGCGGTTGCGGACTCTCTGAAACTCCACGGGGCGCCCTTGAGGG
>JBARNC010000105.1:0-24952 GCA_049802775.1 Pseudolabrys sp.
CGTCGACCAGTTGCGGGTGATTGACGCCATCCGCTACGCCATGCCCAACGACCACCTGCTCGTGGTCAAGGAGCACCCAGTGGGTGGCATTCCTGTGCGACCGGTTTCGTTCATGCGGAAAGTACGGCGACGTGCCGGGGTCGTGGTGGCCCATTATCGCACTGATGGCCGCGCTTTGATCGGGCGCGCGGCATGCACCCTTTCGGTCACAGGCACCTCCACCCTTGAAGCCTTTCTGCTCGGCAAGCCTTCACTCAGCCTCGGATCCAATATCATCAGTTCCTACCTCGGCGGCCCATGTCCGATCGAAACATTGGGTGCTCGGCTGCGAGATGTGATCGCGCATCCCCCCAGCGATGAGCGGATCGCGGAAGCGCTCGCAGAAATCCTGAGCGTCCGATACAATTGTCATTTTACTGCACCTGGTCTTCCCGGCGAGCCGGTGCTGCGACGCCGAAACATCGAACGTTTTCTTGCGGCGCTTCTCGACCACGTCCGCCGTGACGACAACTCGAACTAGCCCCGTGATCGGCGGCCGCTACCATGGAGCACCTGTTGAGTTGTCCGATCTGCGGCGAGGCTGCGTCTTGGCCGATCCCACATCATCGGAACCCCGAGGTCGATGCGTGGCGCGCTGAGGTCGGCGATTCTACTGATTACGCCTGGCGGCTGTGCCGGCGATGCGGTAACGGCTACCCCACCGTGCAGCCCGACCTGCGCGTGCTCAGCCGTATCTGGGAAGCGGCGCGCATGGAGGAGGAGACGAACCCGGCGCGCGCTGCCGCACTGTGGCAGCAGCGGCGCAATGTGGCGCAGGCCTATGCCGAGCGGTCCTATCGCCTGCTCGCGCCACTGGCTAGCATTAAGCCCGGCCGTTTCCTCGACGTCGCCTGCGGACTCGGCGAGACGGTGCGGCGCTTCGCCATTGCCGGCTGGGATGCCGAAGGCATCGATGCCGATCCCACTACCTTGGCATTCCACCGCGAAATTGGCATCCGTTCGAGGATTGGCCAGATTGAAAACCTGGACATCACTGGCAACTACGAATTGATCCATATCGCGAACGCCATCTATTTCATCACCAATCCAACGCAATTGCTTCGAAGGCTACGTAGCTACTTGGCCCCCAACGGCTTATTCTGCGTCGTGCTTTCCGATTTTATGGCAGCACACGATCCGAGTCTGCCGTCGTACGGCCACAGTTTTTTTCCCACAGCGAGGTCCATGCAATATGCGCTGGCCATTGCCGGCTTTGAGACGATTCTCAAGCGCACTCGGCCGGGCACCATCTATATCGTCGCGCGTGCGGGCAATCCGGCCCCCCCGACGATAAATACGGACTTGATCAATTGGCGTTATCGCACCAAGCGAATGCGCTACGCCTTGATAGGCCGGCCTTATATTGCGATGCGGCACTTCGCCAAAAAGCTGCTGAAGCGGTGATAACTGGCCGGGAGATTTAGGAACATGCACACCAATCGCGTAGCTTTTGTAACCGCAAGCGATGATGAACTCGTTGACACCATGCGCTGCATAGATCTTCATAATGTGCCAGAGTATAGGCTTGCTGCCGATCTCGATCATTGGCTTCGGCCTCAGATGCGTTTCCTCGGAAATGCGGGTCCCGAGGCCACCCGCCAGTATGACGGACCTTCATCTCGCCCCCCGCAGCACGAATTGCTTAAAACGAGCGTAGTCCGGACTCACGAATGGCATACGGTTGGCCGACGCACCCGCTTCGGCTCCCATCACTCGACTTGACGAGCTATTCGGGGTGCGACTCAGGACCAAAAGCGATTCCGCGCAATTGCGGCCTTGCCATGAAATAAAAGACAACAATTATCATGGCATAGGACAGCCCGCCGCCAATCAGACGTACCAACACATTTTCCTGTCCTGATATCGCGGCTGCGGCCACAACAAACGCCGCACCGCTCGCAAGCGATGCAAATACAATGTACCCGGCCACGCGCGACCAAGCCGGCCGGATTCCGCAGCGCGCGAGTAGCCATATCGCCGTAAGGCACATTGCCGCGCTGCTGGTGACCTGCATGATGGCGACACCCCTGACGCCAAGCCCGAGCGCAACGACGAACAGATAACCGGACAAGGCAGACGACAAGGCAAGGGTGAGAAATAAGATGTGCATGAGATGGATGCGATCCAGTATCTGGAACATTCGCATCAACGGCATGAACACCGCGCCGGTAATTAGTCCCAAGACGTTGATACGAACCGCTTGTGCCGTAAGGGCGGTCGCGGTCGCATCGAAACGTCCACGCTGAAACAAAATGGTCACAATTTCAGGAGCAAGGCATGCGACGACGCCGGTCAGCGGGATTGATATCAGCACCAAGCCACAAAGCAGACGCTCAAGCTTAGCTGTTCGATCGAGCTCCTGCGCGAGGGGCACGACGAATACTTCGCGAAATGCAAGCAAGATGCCCAATGCGGTCACCAGTTGGGCGGAATAATTAATCGCGCTGACGCCGCCGGCAGGGACGAAGGATTGGATATGTCGGTCGACCACGCTAGCAAAGTTGCCCGATTGGTTGGCGCCGAAAAGCTCGGCGATGTTGCGCAGCACACCACGCGAAGACGGTTGGGACAGCATCCCTTTCGGCCACACGAGATCAGAGCCTAAGACCAGTTGCACCAGACCAACGGCATATCCGGCGGCATAGGCAAGCGGCAGGTGGCCGATGTCGTCGTGCCAAAGTGTCAGCGTGGCGATCGAGACCACGATAATGATGATTTCGGCGGCGAAGACTCGGTTGAATTGCCACTCCATCTTGTGCCGCGCTGTGGCGGCGTAGTAAGGCAAGCAGATCAGAGTCCACGGCAGGAAGTACCATGCCAGCCCGGAAAGCTCTTGCTTTTCAACGGTTGAGAAGCCGGTGGCGATGATTGGCGCAAGCAACGGAACCGCCACCAGAAACAACACGCTGGCGATGACGCCCAGCCCGATGCTAATGCGAAAAATCGACGCCGCTAGAGCGCGGGCAGCTTCCGGTCCTTCTCGTTCGCGAGCTCGCACGAGATGAGGGACCGCAATTGAATCAAAGATCGCTCCGAAGGTGAATACGGCATAGGTCGCAGCGGCATAAACAACAACATAACCGTCGAAATCACGCCCTATTCCGAAATAAGCTGCAATCAGGAGCTGCCGTAAGAAGGCGAGCGCCTGCACCACGAGCGACACGCCTGTCGCCGAGACGAATACAGTCAGCAGTCGGTGCTTGATAAACACGTTTGAAATTATGAAGACGCGTTAGTTTGCTTTCTCGGCGTGAATGCTCACAAATTCGAAATATTCCGCCATATTACGGTAGGTTCGACCGATACGCTCGTTCCGCAAAATTTTGAAGCCGCGGCGATCAAGCATTGTTGCAACTTCGCCGGGGTGAATGAAACGGAACGGATAATCCTGGGGATAATAAGCGGATGTTGGCCGCCTTATACCGTCGAGTGTGCTGGCGTCGATCAGTCGCGCCGGACCGGGCTCGCGGAAGGCATCACTGTCCTTGGAGGGATGATAGGAGAAAAAGCGCCCTCCCGATTTCAGAACACGCGAAACTTCATCAAGAAAGCGATCAAATTCCTTTGCCGGCATGCAGTAGGATGAAAATACGTCGATGACCACGTCAAAAAAGCCATCATCGTAGTCGAGCGCGGCCATGTTGCCTTGCTTGAGGTTAGCTGCCCCATTTGCTCAGCATCTGCTTGCAGAGCGCCAAGCCCTCGGCTGACAAGTCAATGCCATCACACGTTGGTGATGACCAGCGCCAAACGATCTGGTCTTCAATATGTGTGGCAAAGCCACGCTTGAAGTATCCGATCTGATATTCCTTGTCCGGGACAGTCCCTCGCGGCGGCACCGCGCCCAGCTCCAGCATCTTCATTCCTCGCGCATGGACGCGTTCGATGCCAAGCCAGACAGGAAAATGTGCCAGCGGCTTATCAAACTGCGTTCGATCATAAACGCCACTCGCGTAGATCGAATCTCCGAGCCATCGATAAACATGCTTCCGGCGACCGGTCGGCCTTCAACAAATGCCATTACGAGCTCGCCACCACCTCCTGTGATCCATTCGTACATCACTGCCCAGGAAGCTTCGGTGCGCGTAACGCGTCCGGCTACTTCAGCGTGAAATGCTCGATATTGGTCAAACAAAGCGCGGTTGGGCGCGTCTTTGTTGACATAACTTATCGACAAATGTCGACGGCCCCAGTTGATCAATGACCGCGAACTCTTTTGCAGTGCAGATCGCCAGACCACCGGTCCGGCAGCGAGGTCGACATATGCAACAGGGAGTGAATTCATCGTCGCGCCGCGAAGACGGCAGGCCTCCTCTATTGGCGAGGCCGCTCGTTCGCAATCGTCAAGCATAGATACCTCACGTAGACGATTTGCTTCCATGAGCTCATCGATATGCAAGAAGGCTGATTTTATGGCGGCTTGGCGCATGCCGCTGTCGAGACCGTGACGCGCAATGAGCCTGAGAGGCATGCCGTAGAAGCCAAGCTTGTTATCAAGCGGAGCACACTGGCATACGAGCGCGGGAATACCCTTCAGGTAGATCACGAAGGAGGAATCGTGATCCCCATAAACGGCCGGGTAATAGGCGCGGCCGAAAGCGCCAATATGAGGATGGACATCAACCTTAGCGAATGCAGGATCGCTTAGGATACGCTCGAATGCCTCCGGATTGGCAGACGCCGAGAGGATCGACATCCCACCTTTGCCCGATAGCTGTTGAGTCTCAGGCGATTCGCTAGAAATGGCCGCACTCTCGCACTTTTAATCGGACGTCGGGATTGTCATGCCGTCGCACGGACACTGAAGACTGGCCGAATGACCTGGTTGCCAAGCCGCCGCTCGACGTCGCCGCGGTCGAGTGCCTCGCGCAGGACTGCAAGCGCATGATCGTAGGCAGCCAGTACCAGGCCGACGTCCGCCGGGCTGTGAGCGAAGCAGACATTGTGACTCGCGTTGATGAGGATACCGGCGGCGATCATCTCGCGCAGAAGCAACGTCTTGATCGCCTCCTTCGAGGCCTTCGCGTGGTCCTTATAGGTGAGGATCGCCCACGGGGCAGCGCCCGTCAGCTCGACAACGTCGGACAGGCCGGCGGCCGCGATGCGCGTCCGCGCCTGATTCATCAACTCGCCGCCCGTCGCCCACAGGCGCTCTGTGACTCTCTCTCTTTCGATCTTGTCGATGGTCGCGATCGCCGCCGCGAGCGAAAGCGTCTCGCCGCCGAACGTGGCGGAATAGAAGATGGCCTCCATCAGCCGGAGGATATCGGCGCGCCCGACCACCGCAGAAATCGGCATGCCATTGCCCATCGCCTTGCCGAAGCAGGCGAGGTCCGATGTGACGCCGTAGCGCGCCTGCGCGCCGCCAATCGACCACCGGAAGCCGGTGATAATTTCGTCAAAGATGAGCAGTGTACCGTGGCGATGGACCAGGTCTTTAAGCCCTTGCAGATAACCCGGCGGCGGCTCCGTAGTATTCATTGGCTCCAGCATGACGGCCGCGAATTCGCCCGGGTGTTTATTCAGCAATGCTTCGATGGCATTAAGATCGCCGTAGGGCGCAAGGTGAGACAAGGCCGAGACCGACGCGGGCACACCCAGATTGCGGGTCGTCGCGCCGATGTACCAATCCTGCCACCCGTGATAGCCAAGCAATATGAGCCGATCGCGCTTGGTCGCCGCCCGCGCGAGGCGAACCGCTGCCGAGGTCGCGTCGGTTCCGTTTTTGCCAAAACGCACCATCTCGGCGCACGGAATGTGCCTCACCAGCCGCTCGGCAAGTTCGGTCTCTAGGGTCGTTGGCAAACTGAAGCTGATACCGCGCGTGAGCTGCCGGCGAATGGCGAGGTCGACGTCGGGGTCGCGGTAGCCGAGAACATTCGGCAGGAGCGCACTAACGAGATCGACGTACTCATTGCCGTCGACGTCGTAGGCTCGGCCACCGTCGCCATGTGTAAGGAAGAGCGGTGCTGCACCGGGAGGAAATTGCAGACTGCTCTTGGAGAAGGTCTGCGAGCCAATCGGAATAACGCGTTCGGCGCGCTCGATCAGTCGCTGAGAACGGTCATAGCGCCTATTAGTATCGGTTTTCTCGGCCGCGAGACTCGCCGCAAAGCCGGCGTTACGTGTTTCTTTCCTGTTCAAATCACGTAACCGCGGCTCACGGTCCAGTACGGCGAGCACCTCGAGATAGGACGGCGGCCGATCGGGCGGAAGGCGCGCGGTCAACGCCGAAAGCAACGTCAGATCTTCCGGCGTATCGAGGGTCCACCGCTCGGCGGCAAGGCCCGGCAGCGGCGCGACTAGTGTCTCGGCAGTAAAGCGTTCGCGGTTGTTGCGCACAAACGGCGTCACGTGCTCGCGGTCGCTCTGCCGAATCGCTTCAGCTCCGGCGGCAAACAGCGCCTCCGATATGATCACTTCGCAATCCAAACCATCTGGCCAGGTCGGCGGGTCAACGTTGGAGGCGTAGGCCGCGCCGGTCATACTCCGCAAGCGAATCGTCTGCGCAATTACCGCAGGATCGAGCAAGGGACAATCGGCCGTGATCCTGACCACGATGTCGGCGCCGCTCAGCTTCGCCGCACCCACGAAGCGATCGAGAACGTCGTTCTCAGAACCGCGATAGACTGGGATGCTGTTCGCTTGGCACCATGCTGCGACTGCGTCGTCGGCCGCCACTGTGGAGGTCGCGACAATCGTGTCGTCCACACCGATCGCCGCGCTCGCCGCGCGGACGACCCATGCGAGTACCGGCTTGCCGGCGAGATCGGCGAGCACCTTGCCCGGCAGTCGGGTTGAGCCCATGCGTGCCTGAATGATGGCGACGGTCTTCATTCGGTCTTGTCCGATGCAGACCAGAGAGGCTCGAAGAATTCCCCGCGTTTCCCGCTCACTCGACTGCGTCCCAAGTCAGCGCCGTACCGCGCGCGAGCGCGCGACGCGCTTTGCGGCCAAGAACCTTCGGCAGCTCGCGCGGCGCCAAACCGTAACCGGGCCGAATGATGCGCACATTCTCGTCGGTGAACGGCTCGCCTGCGCCGACATCGCGAACAACGTAGATCGAGCGGCGAAATACCATGTTTGCTTTTTCAACCTCAGCCCGCGCTGGCGCGCCCGTGCCAAGCGCTTCGAAAGCGGCCTTGGCGCCATGGACAAGCGCGCGCAGCTCATCCGGTTCGAGTGAAAAGGCTGAATCGGGCCCACCATCGGCCCGGCGCAGCGTGAAATGCTTCTCGATCAGGCAAGCACCGAGGGCGACTGAGGCGATGCCCACCTCGACACCCAGCGTGTGATCGGAGAGCCCGACGGGACAGCCGAATTCGGCCGCCAGCTCCGGGATACGCCGCAGGTTCGACTGTTCGACCGGCGTAGGGTAGCCGCTCACGCAGTGGAGCAAAATCAGATGGCGGCCGCCGGCAGCGCGGAAGGCCTCAACCGATTCCGTGATCTCCTCCAGACTCGCCATGCCCGTGGACATGATGACCGGCTTGCCCGTCGCAGCGACGCGCCGCACCAGCGGCAGATCGATCAATTCGAAAGAAGCAATTTTGTAGGCAGGCGGATTGAGACGCTCGAGAAAATCCACCGCGGTATCGTCAAACGGCGTCGAAAAGACAGGGATATTCAGTTCGCGCCCCTTGGCAAACAACGCAGCATGCCAGTCCCACGGGGTGTGAGCCTCTTCGTACAACTCGTAAAGGCGACGACCATCCCATAGGCCGCCATGAATTCGGAAATCCGGCCCGTCGTGATCGATCGTGATCGTGTCCGCGGTATAGGTCTGCAACTTGATCGCGTCGGCACCCGCGGCCTTGGCCGCTTCCATCACCGCGAGAGCGCGATCAATGCTGCCACCGTGGTTGGCCGATAGCTCAGCAACGACATAAGGCGGCCGTCCTGCGCCAACCGAGCGGCCAGCGATCATGATGAACGCCGGCATGATGGTCTTATTTTCTTTCATCGTCGTGATGGCATTCCTGGGCGAAAGTTTGCCTGTCTGAAGTCGAAATCGGCGGCATCGTCAGTCCTGCCGGCCCGGTTTGATCGGACGCGCTGGAATGCCGACAGCAACGGTCCCACTGGGAACCTCGCGTACCACCATGGCACCCATGCCGAGAATGACATTATCGCCGATTGTAATACCCTCGCGAATAGCACTGTTGGCGCCCACATAGACGCAGCTTCCGATGCGCACCTCGGCAGCCACGACCGCTCCCCCGGCGATCGTCGAATAATCGCCGATTGTCGCGCCGTAGCTTATGGTAGCAAGCGGCAGCGTCTTGACGTGCATTCCAACCACCGCATTCGCCATGACAACGCAGTGCTGCGTGATGACGGTACCAGGACCGAGCTTCACACTGTCCGACACGTACGCAGACGGATGACGCAACGTAATAAAGCGATCCGACGGGACAGCGGTTCGGGCGATGAGATGTGGTTTCAACGCCGCGCTTTTCGTGCTGCCAATTGCATTTACGAAGAACGCATCGCCGAAGCGTCCCGCTTCATTGAGAGCGCCGAGAACGGGCAACCCATAGTAGCTGCTGCCGCGCCGAGACGGTTCGTCATCGAGAAATCCAACCGGACGCCACACTTCGCGTCCAGCGGCTTTATTCTCGTCGCGCATCGTATCCACGAGATTCACGGAGTATCCGCCGACTCCAATTACGATGACGGGTTTGGTCATATCGCCAGATCAACCAGGTCGAATCACGAAGTGTAGTTCAACTTTGGCCGCGCATTAGCAAGCGCGGCAATTATGTCGCTCTCACCGGGTAGACGATAGCCGAGTGCTGCTTCGGCCTTGCGCACATCGAGCCCAAGGCTTTCCGCCCTAGGCGTCGCGAGTAGCCGCACGCTGCCGTCGCGAATACCTTCGGCCGGCAGGCCCAATTTCCGGGCGAGGTGGCGGAGGAAAGTCGCCTTGTCCGTCGCCTCGTGCGCCGCAACGTTGAACAAGCCCGCCGCATCGGCCGCCGCGAGGTCGAAAATGGCGTCGGCCAAAGTATCGGCATCCAGTGTGCTCGTAAAAAAATCGGCGAAGCCTGAGATCGCTTCACGCCGCTCTAGTGCACCAACCGCCCATTCAAGAAAGGTAGCGCGCCCGGCCCAGCCTCGCCAACCTGTCAGGTTGGTGCGAACTACCAGTGTGCCTGGCACTGCCAACGCAAGCGCCTCGCCCGCATATTTGCTGCGCGCATACTCGTTGATCAGGCGAACCGGTGCGGCTTCATCGTGCAGCATAGCGCCATCACCGGTGAAGAAGTGGTCAGTCGAAATATGGACACATTGGGCGCCAATCTCAGCACTGGCCGCCGCGATCAGGCCGGCAGCACGGGTATTCACAAGGTAAGCCGTCGCCGGTTGGCGCTCGCAAAGATCGAGATCCGTTACCGCCGCACAGTTGACCACCAGTTGCGGCCGCTCTGCCCGGCACAACGCCAAAATTGCGCCAGCATCAGCGATATCGAGCGCGTGCTCAGCTCCACTGCGGGCCGCACCCCGTGCTTCCATCTTGCGGGCTGCCGCCACGCGGCGCAGCGCCTGCCCGAGTGTTCCTGTACTGCCGAAGATAAGGAGCATCTGTCGAAAAGACCTGATTGCGATCATGCGTGGCAGTTTTCGTTACGGACGTATCACGTCAGCCGACGGCCTTCAGGACCAGCGTCGCACCGCGACCATCGATCAGCGCGCTGGCAGCTTGCGCCAGCCGTGTCCGGGCTCCACCATCCGCACGAAGTCGCTCGACGAGGCGGCGCAGGCGCGGCACAAATCCTTCGTCAAGTACGCCGCCATCGACCGCCGCGCCGGCCTTCTCCATAAGTCGGGCAATGCCGAGCTGGTTGCCGGCGAGCGTCACCAGAATTGACGGCAGGCCGAGGACAGCGCGCTCGTAAGCGCTGGCCCCAGGCGCGCCAATGGCCAAGTCAGCGTTCGTCATCAGGTCTGCCATATTGTCGGCATCGAGCACGAGGCGTGTGTTCCCCCGCAATTGCCTGCGGATGCCTTCTACCTGTGGGGCGCGCGAGGACAACGCGACGTTGACAGCGACATCACGCGCGACATCGTCCAGCGCATCGAGCACAAGCGAGGTGGCATTTGCAGGATCGGTCGCGCCGCACGAAACCAAGATCTCCCTCACCGGCCGGCCGTCGCGGCGTGCCAGGGCCGCAGCGCGATGCAAGACGAAGGACCGGCGCATGAGCGCATACGCTGGCCCGGTTAGAACGCGCGCGTGGGCAGGCACGTGCCCCGCATAAGCGTCAGGGCCGGCCGCCGCCGCATCGATGAGGACGTCGCAATCATGATCCCGTCCGGTTGCGTCATCGAGCACAAGAATCTTGCACGCAAAAGAGCGGCAGCCCCGCTCCAGCGCGGCGTCACACTGATAGTGATCCACGACCAGAAGATCGGCATGGCCCAACGCTTCTGTGCGTAGTGCCTCAGACTCATGGCCCGCATTTCCCAGCATGCGCATCTTGAAACCACTCGCAGTCAATGCGGGTACTGTCGGCTCGGTCTCGGGCCCGACAACGAAACTAATGCGCCAACCGGTTTCGCTCAGCGCCTCGGCCAGGGCCAAACACCGCGTGACATGCCCGGCGCCGATCGTCGGTGAAGCGTCGCAGCGGAACAAGGCGAGCGGTGCGGTCATTGATGACGGAACGCCGGCCAACGTGACGGATCGAGGTAGACCGGGTCGACTGTCGGCGCAGCGCCACAGTCGCGAATGTTGCCGCTCTGCCTGGCCATGTTGGCGATTTCGTCGAATTCTTTCTCACGATTGACGCCGACGATGACTGCGTCGATCTCAGCCTGCTGCAGCGCAAAGGCAAGACAGACTGCTATCGCACTCCATCCCTGCTCCGCCCAGCACCGCTGCATAGCAACGATATCATCACGAATCGGAATGAAAAAATCCGGCAGCTCGCCCGGGTTCATCAGCAGCAACCCTTGCAGAAACACCGAGCGCGCGTGAATCTCCACGCCTCCCGCTTTGAGGTGCGCGAGCACGCCCGAGACAAGCGCCCGACGGTCGAGCACATTGAGCGGCAGTTGGACAATTTCTGGCGCAAAACGGCTTTCTAGCAGCGCCAGTTGATCGGAGCTGTAGATGGACGCCCCGATGTGGCTGGCCCATCCGCGCGAACGAGCCTCCGTCATCGCCTCAACGAGGTGCTGCCATCCCGGCTTGGCAAGGTCCCGCATTTGGTGGACGAGAAAACCATGCACGTTATTCACTCTCATGCGATCGAGAGAGGCGGCAAGGGAGTCGAGCACCAGTCGGCCCTGCCGTGCCTCGATCGTCGCGTTCGCAATCGCCGGAGTCTTGGTGACGATGCGCAGGCGGTGGCCTTCTGGTAGATTCCGCCCCACCAAGGCTTCGGCATCGCCGTAGGCCGGAGCCGTGTCAAGATAGCCGATCCCCGCCTCTATCGCCCGCGCCAGAATATTCGCAACTTCGCGCTCGCCGGGATGGCCGGCACGATTGGAAATGCCGTACTCCAGACCGAACTGCACTGTACCAAGGCCTAGGCGGGAGAGCATCGTCAGCGAGCGCCAGTCCGTTTAGTCAAGGAGGATGCAAAGCGCTCAACGAGAGCAGACGTCAGCATTCGAATTATTCGATGACGGCTTTCAACTGCTTCGAGTCGAGCCATTGCGTGTTGCTGTTGCTGGCATATTCGAAATCCGCCGGCACCGGACGCCCTTGTTCGTCGCCATAGACCGCCGAGTCTACATAGTCCCACATGTGAATGCCGGGCTGGATCACGTAAAGATCGTTGAGCTCTAAGGTGTGGCGCGCGTCGTCGCGGGTAATGAGTAATTCATGCAGCTTTTCGCCCGGCCGTATGCCGATCGTCTCCTGCTGGCAGTTCGGATCAATCGCTGATGCCAGATCGGTTATGCGCATCGACGGGATCTTCGGGATGAAAATCTCCCCACCGCGCATTACCTGCAAGCAACGCTCGACAAAGCTGGCGCCGTCCTCGAGCTTTATCCAGAAGCGCGTCATACGCGGATCTGTAATCGGAAGCTTGCCGCGTTTGGCGTGCTCCATGAAGAATGGAATAACGCTCCCGCGCGAGCCAATCACATTGCCATACCGCACAACCGAAAAGCGCGGGCCACCTTTTCCGGCAAGATGATTGCCGGCGACAAATAGCTTGTCCGAACACAGCTTAGTTGCGCCATAAAGATTCACCGGATTAACCGCCTTGTCGGTCGACAGCGCGATCACTTTTTTGACTTTTTGATCAATACAAGCGTTGATGACATTCTCGGCGCCAATCACGTTGGTCTTGATGCATTCGATCGGGTTGTACTCCGCCGTCGGGACCTGCTTCAGCGCCGCTGCGTGCACGACAATATCGATCCCTGCCAAAGCCCGATTCAAGCGTTCACTGTCACGAACATCACCAATGAAGAAACGCAACGAATCGGCTGAAACTTTTTGCTGCATCTCGAATTGCTTCAGCTCATCACGCGAGTACACAATGAGCCGCGAAGGGCGATACCGCGCAAGGATATGCTTTACGAAGGCCTGCCCAAAGGAGCCCGTTCCTCCAGTCACGAGAATAGCGTGTCCATCTAGTGAAGAATGACTATCTGTCATGACATTTGGTTTCTTTGTTTCACCCAAGCTACCGCAGTCCGGGTGAATCACCCCAGACGTCGCTTCGAGGCGTAAAGGCGCCGCGTGTTAGGCCGCAGCTATGGCCCCAGCATCCAGCAGCACGCGAACCTTGCGGCCGAGAAGATCGAGAAGAATTCCGACCCGGTCGCGGTCGGACATACCGTCATAAATTCCGAGACAATCGTAAAAGGCGCCTTCCAGAATGCGGATCTTGTCACCGGTCTTAAATTTTGGCCGATGATCAAGTTGAATGAATCCGGATGTGTTCTCGCGACTCTTTAGGAGGTCGACGACCCGTTCCGGGACTGGTGCTGGATATTCCCCATTACAAACAAGCCGACTAACACCGACGGTCGAGTAAATCGAGCGCCAGCGCTGTACGGCCATATTGATTTCAACGAAGAGATAACGGGGGAACAAAGGCGCCGCGACGACGTCGACGCGCCGCGCGTGCCTTCTCCGTTTGAGGTACCGCGGCAAATATGTCGCAAATCCTTGACGAGCGAGGTGCGCGACTGCCTTGTTCTCGGCATTCGCCTGCGTCTGCACGACGTACCATTGCGGCTGGCCGGGATTCATTTTGCCGACTCACTAGTTTGCCGCATGCGGATACGCAACAAATCAGCCACAAGGACGCGATCAACGCCGAAACGCGCCACGGCCGCGTCGCAGGTCTCTCGCGGCTTGAGGACGTCGGTAATCAGAACGGCGTCGAAGGGGTTGGATACCGTGTCGAAATCTTCAAATACGGGAAGCCCAATAAATTCCGGCTTCGCTGCGCTCTTTTGCACGACACCCACGATTTTGATGCCATGCTCCAAGGCGCAGAGCGATGCGATTTCCGCCAAATCGGATTGGCCTGCGAGTAGCACCTTTTCGACGCCGCGGGCAGATGCCGCCTTGAACAGCTCCGAACAATCGGTCTTGGCCTCGCGAAAAAAGCCGAATGAATAGGAAAGGTAGTTGACGGTAAGGCGCGACTTTTCGGCAAATCCCTGCGGCGTGAGATAATAGGCATAGCGCCGCGCCGGCGCGCTGCGGACCTTGACCAGGCCTTTCTTGACGCAACGCTTGAGGTAGGCGTTGACAAGACCGAGGGCGATGCCGAGTTCGGAGGCGAGCAACCGCTGCGACTGCGCGCGGTCCTGCTCCACCGCGTCGAGCAGTCCGAGCATAATTCGCGAGTTTTCCGGACTTTCTTCGCCCACGCGACGCATGTGAGAGGCTCCGCCAGCGTGTGACTCGTAAGCTGTTCATCACGTGAACGTCAAGCCTCGATGTTCAAAACGTGAACGTAACCTGTGTCTCTTGTGAATATTGAATAGCCAATTAAATACAACGGGTTATAACAAGCGCGGGGGAAGCTGAGGTGTGTCAGGGATAATCAATTTGACGGCGAGGGAGCGGCTGAAGACTGGCATTCGGGGCGATTTTTGCGGGCCGGTGACAACATGGCTTGCTACAAAGGAGCGATATGCAGGTTGGCACGAACAAAAACGTCGACCATCAAGTCGCCCGGGGTTTTGGCGAGGAATGGTCAACATTTCGCCAGGACGAGACAAGCCTTGCACGAGACCAGCGCGAAATAAGCTTCGAGAACTATTTCCGCATATTTCCATGGCCCCGGCTGCCACCCGGCGGAGGCATTGGTGCTGATGTCGGATGCGGTACCGGGCGCTGGGCAATGATGGTTGCACCGCGTGTCGCTCATCTGCACCTTCTTGACGTCAGTCCCGACGCACTCGCCGTCGCGCGCGAAAATCTGAAATCTCAAAACAATGTCAGTTTTCATCTAAGCAGCGTTGGAGATATTCCCCTGCCCGCGCGTTCGCTCGATTTCGCATTCTCGCTTGGCGTGCTGCACCACGTGCCGGACACACAGGGGGCGATTGACGCTATCGCCGAAAAGCTCAAAAGCGGCGCGCCGTTCCTGATTTATCTTTATTACGCATTCGATAATCGTCCTGCATGGTACCGGGCACTGTGGCTGCCAAGTAACGGTATCCGCCTTGTGGTAGCGCGATTGCCGCACCGCGTTCGCATCATCATCACCGAGATGATCGCTGCGGCGATTTATTGGCCCTTCGCGCGTTTGGCGGCATTACTGTCGCGCTTTGGCCTACCACACCAATCACTGCCGTTAAGCTGGTATGCCGACAAGTCATTCTATGTCATGCGCACCGATGCCTATGATCGGTTCTGCACGCGATTGGAAAAACGATTCACCCGCGCTGAGATCGAGCAAATGCTCGTGCATGCGGGATTCGAGCAGATCCGGTTTTCGGATTCGCCACCGTACTGGTGTGCCGTCGGAATCAGATCGCGGGTCGGGCTTTCAGTCTGATGGCGCAGAAAATCCTCTATTTGGTCTCGGAAGACTGGTATTTCGTTTCTCATCGCCTCCCCATGGCTCGCGCGGCGCAAAAAGCAGGATACGAAGTGCATGTCGCGACATGGTTTGGTGATTGCGCCGAACAGATACGGCAGGAGGGTTTCATCCTACATCCGATCCATTGGCGCCGGGGCAGCATGAATCCAATTCGCTTTTTTGCGGCGATCTGTGAAACACGACGCCTTTATCGGCAAGTTCGCCCCGACCTTGTCCATCATGTCGCCGTCGTGCCAACGCTAATTGGTTCGCTAGCGGCACTTGGAATGCCGATGATACGGCTCAATGCCCTCGCGGGATTGGGTTTCGCTTTCACGTCGGGCACGACCAAGGCTCTCGCAGTACGAGCGATCGCCAGTTTCCTTCTCGGTTGGCTGTTGAAGCGACCCAACACTGCCGTTCTGGTGCAAAATCCCGACGATCGAGCAGTTATGGCGGAACTCGGCGTACCGAAGGAGAGGATCGCCTTGATTCCTGGTTCTGGGGTCGACATCGACACTATGATTCCTATGCCAGCACCAGCGGGTCCTTTTACGGTTGGATTTGTTGGCCGATTTTTGGACGACAAAGGTGTGAGAACGTTAGTGCGTGCGCACGAGTTGCTGGCAACGCGCGGCATTGCCATTCATACGCTGCTGGCAGGTGAGCCGGATCCGTCCAATCCGGCGTCCATCTCTGATCACGTGCTGACCAGCTGGCGTCTCATCCCAAATCTTCAGCTACTAGGCCAGGTCGACGATATACGTACCGTCTGGGCTCAAGCGCACGTAGCAATTCTAACATCACGGCGAGAGGGGCTGCCGAAGAGCCTGCTGGAGGCAGCGGCCTGTGGCCGGCCGCTGATCGCCTCTGACGTGCCCGGATGCCGAGAAATTGCCCGCCACGGCGTCAATGCACTGCTTATTCCAGTGGATGATGCCGAGGCATTAGTACACGCCATCGAAACGCTTATGAAGGATCACGATTTACGCGTCCGCTTCGGTTACGCCAGCCGGCAAATCGTCGTCACTGAATATTCCAGCATGCGAATCGGCAGTGAAATTATTGCTCTGTATTCCCGCTTGCTGGACGCTGCTTTGTCATCGAAACTTCAAGTCAGGACCACATAAGATCACAGTGAGGATGGTGTAATCTTGTTTGGGTTAGGGGGAATTGGCTTGGCATTTCTCGCCGCGGCGGCGATCAGCTTCGGCCTCTTACTCTGCCTCAGGCCATTACTCGCGCATTACGCGCTGGCAAAACCGAACGCTCGTTCGTCGCACAAAATGCCGACACCGCAGGGCGGCGGTATCGCGGTTATCTTTGCTACGATGATCGTGCTCGCCGGTGTGGCAATTTTTATTCCACGCCAGATCGATGAGCCGCTTCGGCTCGCGATCATCTTCGCATCCGCCATTGGACTTGGTCTTGTTGGCGTTACAGACGACGTGCGGCCGCTGGAAGCAATCCCACGCCTGATGTTGCAAACCGCGGCGGTCGCCGTCGTGATCATCGCGCTTCCATCCGAGATGCGAATCTTTCCTACGCTGTCTTGGGGGTTCGAGCGCGCGATTGTGCTCCTCGGCGGTATTTGGTTCGTCAATATCGTTAACTTCATGGACGGCATCGACTGGCTGACGGTCGCCGAAGTTGTGCCGATCACAGCGGCCCTAACGGTTTTTGGCCTCATGGGGGCCTTGCCCCGGGATGCCACTTGGGTCGCTCTTGGGCTTTGCGGAGCGATAATCGGTTTTGCACCCTTCAACCGGCCCATTGCCCAACTATTTCTGGGCGACGTCGGCAGTCTGCCAATCGGCTTGCTGCTGGGTTGGCTGCTAGCGTTGCTCGCCGGCCACGGTTATTTTACCGCAGCGGTGCTGTTGCCGCTTTACTATCTGGCGGATGCGACCATTACGTTGTTGCGCCGGCTCATAAATGGCGAGCCGGTCACGCAAGCGCACCGAAGTCATTTCTATCAGCGCGCCCTCGACAATGGATTTAGTGTCTATCAAATCGTCGGCCGTGTCTTCGCGGTGAATATCGTCCTCGCGGGATGTGCGGCAGCGACGATTTTGAATATCTCGCCCATGCTCAAGATGGCACCGCTGGCAGTTGGTTTCGCTTTGGTTGGCGCATTACTTTGGACATTCAATAGTGCGTACCATCGCCGGCAATGATGCCAGCCATTGTAGCGAGGTGGCACGCCAACTATCGGCAGTTCGCCAACTGTTAACTTCGCGCCTGCGGACCTGCCGGCTATCCAGGTTACGGCGCAGGGCCTGGGAGCTTTGACCCTTCCGGTGTGCTAGTTCGAGGCGGTACGATATCCGGTCCTGGGCCCGAGAGAGACTGATCGATGAGCGATCAACGCGATCACCTTGCGGTACGAACGCTGGCGGTGGAACACCACGACGCTGAGGCAAAGCGGTTCGTGGAGTGGTACGAGGATATGGCGAAGAGCCGGTTTGCTAATGCATTCGCTTACGGCCGCCACAAGTTAGACGTACTGCTAGATGAGGTGCTTAAGGAGCAGCAGGCTGGCGCGCGCATTTTGGACGTCGGCTGCGGAACGGGAGAATACGTCCGCCGCGCGAACGAGCTCGGATTCACTGCCAGCGGGCTGGAGCCGGCGGACGCCATGCGCGCAGTCGCGATCAACAAGAATCCAGGCGCTTCGATCATTTCGGGCGTGGTGACTGAACTTCCCTATCCGGACGAGAGTTTCGATCTTGTGATTTGCATCGAGGTGTTGCGCTATCTTGATCGCTCCGATATCCGGCAGGCATTGCGCGAGTTGCGCCGCGTACTGCGGCCGGGCGGCACAATGTTTCTAACCATGGTGAACCGATACGCTCTCGACGGCTTTTTCCTGCACTATTCGCTGAAGCGGATTCTAAAGCCGCGCAGTACCGAGCGACCGCATTGCGAGTTTGTGACGCCGGTCGAGCTCGACCGTGAAATTCGCGCCGCCGGATTTTCCGCCGCCGTACACCGTGGTGTTTTGCTCGGCCCGATGCGTATTCTCTACAAGATCAGCACGCGCGTGGCCCGCAAGGTCGCGCCGATGCTGGAGCCAATCGACGATGCGATCTGCGCCATGCCATGGGCCACCCCGCTTGCTGGCCATCTTGTCACGATCGCTACGCGATGAATGCCCACGAACCGCCTAAGGTTGTCTGGTCGCTAGATTTCGAGTTGCGCTGGGGCATGCATGACCGGTTGGGCCTCGATCGCGACCGCTACCGGAAAAACCTTGAGGGCGCTCGCGAGGCGGTACCACAGCTCCTGCAGTTGTTCACCCGGCGCGGCGTGCGTGCGACCTGGGCAACAGTAGGAGCATTGGCCTGCCGTAATTGGGATGATTATTACCGCCGCGCGCCCGCCCCGCCCCGGTACGCCGAGACGCAGCTCGCTGTCAGTCCACGCTATGCCGACCTCGACCCCGATGGGGTGCTTCACTTCGCGCCGGATCTGGTCGCGCTCGTAGCCGAAACCGAGGGGCAGGATCTTGGGACGCATACCTTTTCGCACATTTTTCTCGGAGAGCTCGGTGTAATGCAGGCGGACGCGGCCGCCGATCATGCGGCGACGCTCGCGCTGTTTCGCGAACGCTTCGGCATTGCGCCGACGAGCCTGGTGTTTCCGAGAAATCAGGTTGCCTTCCTTACGCTCTATCGCACCCAGGGAGTCAGTGCTTGGCGCGACAATGAGAGTCCTTGGTATTACCAGCTCACACGGCATGCTAATCATCCGGCGGTGCGCGGCCTTCGAATGATGGATGCGCTGACGCCATGGCGGGCGCGCGGCGGCGCGTTTTCCGATGGTCGCACTCCGTCGACGCTGTTCGTTCGGGTGTACCTGCCGGAGACTCTGTGGAAGCTCCATCTGGTCCGAATCGTCACTGAGGCGCGACGAATCAAGCGGGGGGGCGTGCTGCACTTTTGGCTGCACCCGCACAACCTCGGCGCCGATGTGCCGCGTGGCATCCGACGTCTCGAGCAGGCGCTCGACGCCATCGACCGGCACACGCCTCACAACACCATCTATGCGTCTATGCGCGATCTCGTGCAGCAGCAGGCGGTTGGCTGATTGCTGATTGCTGAATCGACAAACAACGACAATGCGCGCAAAAAAAAATCAGATCTAGTCGAGTTGAGGCACAAAGGCATTTCAGGCATTATTTTAGTGTCTGATATATTCGTTTTTCACTGTTTGCGAGCAATAGTTTGATAACACCCCAGATTTCCGTTGTAATGCCGGTCCGCGGCGGCGCCCGACAGCGTCAGGAGCGGCACTGTAGCGACCACGAACACAGTCGAGTACCAGGGCATTCGACCGACCTTGTCGATCAACAGGGCGCAGATGCAGCGCCCAATTTGCGACAAGTAAACACCATCCCTGCGGCTTTGTTGACAATGAACGTTTGGACTGGCTTAGGGCAAATCCGTATCACAATATTCTCGACTCCTACCCGCTGGCTCAGCCAGTAAGATTCAATATGTTGAATCTCGCTAAAGTACTTTTGGAAGACATCCAAAATTTCTCTATAGGATCGATAGTAACAAGCTCGATCCAAGTAATCGCAATATGCGACTGTGCGCGCGTGCGCCGAAATGTCGGGTGAGTCTTCGGTTCCACTTTTCGACTTCGGGTCGCGGCAAGCGCTAGCCGGAACCCCCAAACCCAATGCGACCAAGGTGCGGCCATAAACAAATCGCAAACGCGAGCCTTTTGAAAACCAATGAAGAAAGGGGATTTCGGTGTGTCCTTCGCGCCAGAT
The DNA here is from genome assembly GCA_049802775.1 of Pseudolabrys sp. GTDB lineage: Bacteria > Pseudomonadota > Alphaproteobacteria > Rhizobiales > Xanthobacteraceae > Pseudolabrys. The sequence goes on from JBARNC010000105.1 coordinate 19,828, forward strand.
CGTCTTGTCTGGAAACAAACTGAGCAACATGCCGCTGGGCTTTAGAACCCTATATATTTCTCGCAAAGTCGCATCCAAATCTGCGACGTGTTCAAATACCTGATTACTTAAAACGATCTCAAATTGGTTGTCCTTAAACGGAATATGTCCATCGTTCATGGTTTTGATATAGGGAGCCATGTCAGCAGAAACATTCGAGGTGTGGGTCAAAGAAAAATCGTCGCATCCGTAAGCATCAAACTGCCGCTCACGAAGTTTTCTAACAATCTGGCCCGCGCCACATCCGAAATCCAAAATAGATCCGCCAGTCGTTCGTATGGCATCGCCCGCGAACCGGGCGCAGAACTCATAGTTGTCCATGAGTCGTGCCGGCAGCACTTTCATGTTGATGACTTTCGTCTGCAGCCGCGACCTGTTGGCTAGGTTATCGGACCCGCTCCTGTGGTACAACTTGCGCCCCGACCAAATTCCAGCAGTGTCCGCTGTTCCTCCAATAGGGTCGGCAGCGCTCACGGCTAGACGGATTCTTGCTTCGTCCCTTCCAATCGAGAGCTCTTCATCGCAATTCCTCCCGCAACACCGACACCAATGACGTAGACCCAACCTTGCACGAAATCGAACAAATGCGAGTTGAACAATGACCCGACGATGTTCTGCACCACAACGACAAGCCCGATCCATTCGGGCAGGCCATTGCCGCGAAACAGGAGTAAATGGGCGATCCACATGGCCCAGAGTACGGTAATGCCCACAAGGCCAAGCTGAATCCCGACAACCAAGGTCTGATTGTGCGGATTGGCGGTGGCCTCGCCGGCAGCACCGGTTTGCGCAATGGCGGACTTTTCAAAAAGCGCGTGGATCGAACCTGTGCCGTGCCCAATCACGGGTGACTGGCGGATGAATTCAATCGATTTTTTCCAGAACACAAGTCGCTCGCCCGAAGAGGTAAAAGTGTCGGCCGCTTCGTATCTCTGCAGATCGATCCAAATTTCTTTGATTCGCTCACGCAAATAAGGTGACGACGACCAACCAGTGATGCCGACCAATACCGCTCCAGAAAATACGAGAGCAATGCCTTTGGCGTTCAGCTTCCTGGCCGCGAACAGGACGCCCAATACCAACGCGACCACCAGTGCCGTGCGGCTGGTCGCCACATACAACACGTTAGCAAGCATGGCGAGAATGACCGTCACAAAGCCGAGCAGCCAAAGCCATCGCCGGCGTGCTAAAGCTTCGCTCGCCAGAAATACTAGGCCGAAGATGCAGCTTACAAACTCACCGCTTTGGGTCGCGGCGTTTTTTACCAAGGCACCATTCCATTGCAAACTAAGCGAAAAAGGATGAAAAAACTGAACAACGGTCGAAACAAGCAAAAGCACTACGCACGACGCCAGGTACCCGCTAAAGATCCAAACAACACGCCCAGACCGGCGGAATTGCACGAACAACAATGGAATCACCAGCAGTTTCAAAAACGAATCGAGGCCCTTCCATCGCGCAAGCACCGTCACGTCGGCCCACAACATCCCGGCCAGGCCCAACGCGACAAGCAAGACCGGCAGGCCACCAGCCGGCGTTGCGAGCTCACGGCGCATATCGGCCCAACGAAGCGTCGGAACCAAAACAAACAGCCAAAGCGCTACCAAAATTGCTGTGGCGGAGGTCGACCAAGGCAGCGATACGGCCACCGCCACGACCAGCCCATCGGCAAGGCGCGCAAGCTTCGCCGGGTCGAAGTTGTTTGCGATCGAAAGTCCGGTCATCGTTCAGCTCACACCGATGGCGGTTGCGGAAGCGCCCTGAAGTGATGACAAGCCCCGTTGCGCGCGAACGCGGTCACCGGCAGCAACGCTGGCAAGCCTGCGCTCATTATCGGATAGTTGCGAGCGGTCGGCCTCAGCATGCCAGAGGTGGACCACGCCGGTCGCAAACATGCCGTCCTTGCGATGCACACCGGCATGCAGCAGGCGCACGATGATATCGGAATCCTCCTTACCCCAGCCGCTATAGTCGGCGTCAAAGCCATCAACGCGATCGAGATCCGACCGCCAAATGGCGAGGTTGCACGACCGCGCGTCCCGCCAGACCCGCTGACGGATCCGGCGCAAGGGTCCGAGTGGTAGGTGCAGCAGCGCCGACAAACGATTGACACCGCCGCGCCAACGTTCGGCAAGCCAGCGCGCAAAGCTCCAACTCTCTGGCGTGAGCCTTTCCCGGAGCACCCTCGTTGTGAGCGTTGCCGAAAGTAAAACGCGGTTACCCGTAACGAACCACCCGGGCTCCGCTAACCGGCGATGGTTGGCGATAAAATCCGGCCGCACGATGCAATCGCCGTCCAGAAAGACACAATAGGCTCCGCGCGCGGCCAGTATCGCGCGGTTACGAATTTCAGCGGCGCGAAATCCCTGGTCAGCATGCCAGACATGCTCAAGCCCGTGTCCGATCTTCGGCTTCCATGTCTTGATCAATTGGCCGGTGGCCGCACTTGAGCCGTCGTCGGCCACCACAACCTCAAAATCCATATCAGTCTGCCGGGCGAGCGATCGCAGTACCGCATCGAGGGCATCCTCGCGATTATAGGTGGTGACGATAATGGTAATTAATTCGGCCACACCAACACCTTTTGACGCACCGCTTGAACCATGTTTTACGACATCGCGCCAGTTGCCGCATGCGTCCGGTGCGCGGGTATGTGGGCTCATTCGAATTTTAGCCTCGGGCTTCCAGACGATCTAGAAAGCTGCTATCGGGTATCGCAATTGGTCCTGCATAGTGACTTTCCGTTCGATTTTCCAAATTCTTCCCTGGTGACGCTTCTTCATCATCCCATGGCAAAAATTTCGACTTCCATCATCGCGTTTAATCAGGCGGACAAGATCGAAGACTGCATCGCGAGCGCATTGTGGACCGACGAAATCGTATTGGCGGATTCGAATAGCAGCGACGGCACCGCCCAGATCGCCGAACGTATGGGCGCCCGCGTGGTACAGATACCGATCACCACCTTCAGCGAATTGCGCAATCGCGCCGCCGACGCCTGCACAGGCGAATGGATCATCAGCCTTGATTCCGACGAGCGCTGCACGCCAGGTTTGCGCGATGAAATTCTCACCCTGTTGGCGGCGGGGCCTACATACGATGCCTACTACATTCCGCGCCGAAACTTTTTCATGGGCCGCTGGATCAAAGGTTCCGGCTGGTACCCGAATTATCGTCAGCCGCAATTCTATCGCAAGGGAACGATGCGATACACGCGGATCATTCATGAAGCCGTTGTAATGCAGAACGGACAGCCGATTGGGAAACTTGAAAACGCAATGGTGCAATTTCCCTTTCAGAACTTTGAAGAGGTTCTCGCCAAGGCTAACCGTTACTCGACGTTCGGCGCCCGCATGCTGGCGCACAAACGCGTCTCCATGGGGTCGGCGCTCGGGCACGCGGTGTGGGCTTTCATCAAGCACTATGTCTTCAAACTTGGATTCAGGGACGGCTGGGCGGGCTTTGTGATTGCGCTTGGCAACTTTGAGGGGACTTTCTACCGCTACGCAAAACGCTATGAAGAAATAAAAGCTTGGCAACGGCTAAAGGTCGATCCGGTCCGACGTTCCGATCGCCCGGCGACAGAATGACAACGTCGGACAGGTAAGCAACTTTTTCGATCGGAAATCGGCGATGCCCCGCTTAGAAACATGCGCCGCTGCGCTTTGATAACCGGCGCTACCGGCCAGGACGGCTCGTATCTGGTCGAGTTCCTGCTCGCGCGCGATTATCAGGTGCACGCGCAGTCGCGGCGCGCGGACACCGCATCCTTGCCGCAACATCACGACTTGTATTGGCACACCGCCGATATTTGTGATTCGGGCGCGCTGCATGCCCTCATCGTCGAGGTTCAGCCGGACGAGATTTATAACCTTGCGTCGATTTCACGACCATCTGTTTCTTGGCAAATCCCCCACGAAACGGCCGAGGTAAACGCGCTGATCCCTCAACAGATTTGTGAGCTGGTCCTGAAGTTTCGTCCGCAATGCCGCATCTTTCAGGCCACGTCGTCCGAAATCTTCGGGAACAGCGCAATCAGCCCGCAAGACGAAGAAACGCCGTGCCGGCCACAATCACCGTATGGGATTGCCAAGCTTTACGCACACCTAACCATTGGCAGCTATCGCGCAAAATATCGTCTGCATGCATCCTCGGGCATCATGTTTAATCACGAAAGCCCGCGCCGACCGCTGTCCTATGTGTCGCAAAAGATCGCCTCTGCCGCAGCTGCAGTGTCGATCGGCTTGCATGATATGTCCGAAAAGGACGAGCGCGGCCAGCCGTTACTGCAGGACGGCAAGGTAACGCTGGGAAATATTGATATCCGTCGGGATTTCGGCTTTGCCGGCGATTATGTCGCAGCCATGCATGCACTGCTGCAAAGCGACACTGCCGAAGATTACGTAATCGGAACCGGTCAATCAAACTCAATCCGCGCGTTCTGCGAGATCGCATTCCGTCACGTGGACCGCAACTGGGCCGATCACGTGAGATTCGATAGCAGCCTCTTTCGGTCAATCGATAGCCATCACACCGTCGCGAACAGCTCGAAGATTGCGGCAAGGCTCGGCTGGCACGCGAAGACGTCGTTCGTCGAACTCGTCACCATGATGGTGGATTACCAGATCAAACGGCTTGCCGCGATCGAGCCGAAATCTGGCGGTCGTTGAATTCGCGTAAGTGTTCAGTGTACCGAATCTCGCTGATAAACGCGCGTCAATGGCGAGCGCACTTGGCCACGGCGTTTGGTGATTTATCAATCACTACATTTTCAAGCTTGGCTTTGTCGATGGCTGGGCTGGCTTCATCATTGCTTGTGTAAAACTCAAAGGTACTTTTTACCGCTACGCCAAGCATTATGAAGAGACGAATGATGGCAACTGCCGGCAAGCAAACGGGTCCGGCGCGATATTTAAGAACTGATCGATTTGCGAAGACGGCGCGAGAGATTGCGCAATGCCCGGAACGGAAGAGCGAGGTAATATTTGCGCACAATCTCCCAGCGATCGGGCCATTGACACATGACGGCCGATTCGCTCGACACATACCAGCCATTGTTCTCATGGCGACGGACAATGCGATAACC
>JBARNC010000106.1:0-5439 GCA_049802775.1 Pseudolabrys sp.
CTGGGATTGCTGATTCTTATGGCCTTCGTGAAATATTTCGGCACGATTCCGATCTACAGCAGCGCGCCGGCAGGATTTTGGAGCGCATTGGGACTCTACAGCGTGCCGGCGGCGGCGGTTGGATTTCGCAGCTCGGCGCTGGTCATGCGTTTGACGCGCTCGTCGATGCTGGAGGTGCTGCGGCAGGATTACATCCGCACCGCGCGGGCGAAGGGCGCGTCGGATTCAAACGTCAATTACAACCATGCTCTGCGCAATGCGATGCTTCCAGTCGTCACCGTGATCGGCATCGAGGCTGCCTTCCTGATGGGCGGCCTGATCGTCACCGAGACGGTGTTCAACATACCGGGCGTCGCGCGCTTTCTGGTTGAGGCGATCCGCTGGCGCGATTATCCGATCGTGCAGAACCTGGTGATGTTTATCGCGGTGATCGCGGTGTCGATCAACTTCCTGGTCGACCTGCTCTACGCGGTGCTTGATCCGCGCATCAAATATTCCGGCTAGTGTGAAGGGAAAAGTGAGCTAATGGCTAGCATCGATATCGTTCCCGGGCCGGTGGATACCGTGCGTGCGGAAGGCGTGTGGTCGAAGATCCGCTATCACGCCGCTGCGCATCCACTCGGTGTCATCGGCGCTGCGATCATGGCGGTATTCGTTTTCGCCGCCATCTTCGCCGATTTCATCACATCCTACGATCCGATCCGGACCAATTCACTCGTCTCGCTGGTGCCGCCGGGCTATGGGCATTGGCTGGGCGCCGATCAAATGGGCCGCGACATCTACAGCCGGATCGTCTATGGCGCGCGCATCTCGCTCGCAGTCGGGCTCGGCTCGACATTTCTCGGCTGCGTGTTCGGCGTCATGCTCGGCCTGACCTCGGGCTATCTCGGTGGCTGGGTCGACCTGGTGATTCAGCGCATCGTCGACGTGCTGCAGGCGGTGCCGCTGCTGGTGCTGGCGTTGGTGATGGCGGCGGCGCTCGGGCCGGCGCTGGACAATACCATTATCGCCATCGCCATCCCGCTGATCCCCTATACTGCGCGCGTCGTCCGCTCGAATGCGCTGACGTTACGGGAGCAGCCTTTCGTCGAGGCGGCGCGTGCAGTCGGCATGAGCGAATTTCGTATCGCGGTGCGCCACGTGTTGCCAAATACAGTCGCGCCGCTGATCGTGATTGCGACCGCTCAACTCGGCGCCGCCATCCTGACCGAGGCGTCGCTGTCGTTCCTCGGCCTCGGCGTGCCGGAGCCGCATCCATCCTGGGGCCGCATGCTGTCGGAATCAGCCGCCGAATATGTCCGCACCGCACCGTGGCTGGTGATCTTCCCAGGCGTCGCCATCAGCCTGGCAGTATTCGGCACCAATCTGTTCGGGGACGCGCTGCGCGATATCCTCGACCCTCGTTTGCGCGACTGATCGTGCGCCATGACCATGACCGCCGATAAACGCGAGACGCACGGCGTGGCTGCGGCCGGCGAGCCGCTGCTCGCGGTCGATAACCTGCGTACCTATTTCGATCTGCGCCATGGCATCGTCAAAGCCGTTGACAACGTCGGTTTTACGCTGGCGCCGCATGAGACGCTGGCGATCGTGGGCGAGTCCGGCTGCGGTAAGAGCATCACTGCGCTGTCGTTGATGCGACTGGTGCCCGATCCGCCTGGCCGCATCGTCGGCGGTTCGGTGAAGCTTGCCGGCGTCGATCTCCTCGCGCTCGACGAGGAGACGATGCGCGGTGTGCGCGGCAAAGACATCGCGATGATCTTCCAGGAGCCTATGACTTCGCTCAATCCAGTGCTCACTATCGGCAACCAGATCGCCGAAGCCGTTTTGCTGCATGAAAAGGTCAACCGGCGCCAGGCCTGGGACAAGGCGGTCGAGATGATGCGGCTTGTCCACATTCCAGAACCGGAGCAGCGCGCGCATGAATATCCGCATCAACTCTCCGGCGGCATGCGTCAGCGCGCGATGATCGCTATGGCGCTGGCCTGCAATCCGAAAGTACTGATCGCCGACGAGCCAACCACCGCGCTCGACGTCACCATTCAGGCGCAGATCCTCGACATTATTCTTGACCTGCAAAACAAGCTCGGCACTGCGGTGATCCTGATCACCCACGACCTCGGCGTGGTGGCCGAGACTGCGCAGCGCGTGATCGTGATGTACGCCGGACGCAAGGTCGAAGAGGCTTCGGTCGAAGAACTGTTTGCCCAGCCGCAGCATCCCTACACACAGGGGCTAATGGGCTCGATTCCACGGTTGCCCTCGCTGCGAGGCGAGGTCGCGATTGCCGCCGAGCGGTTGCAGGAGATTCCCGGCGCCGTTCCCGCTTTGACCAATTTGCCGGCCGGCTGCGTATTCGCGCCGCGCTGCGCGCATGCTGAGGAGCGTTGCCGCAACCGCTATCCGGACTACGAGGAAAAGCGGCCGGATCACTGGGCGGCCTGCTGGCGGTCGCGCGAGCTTTATGGGGACGGTAATGCCTGAGCAAAGCGCCGCGGCTGTGCTCGAGGTGCGCGACCTCAAGAAGCATTTTCCGGTTCGGAAGGGCCTATTGCAGCGCGTAGGCGGCACGGTGTTCGCGGTCGACGGCGTGAGCTTCTCGATCCGAGCGGGCGAGACGCTCGGGCTGGTCGGCGAGTCTGGCTGCGGCAAATCGACAGTCGGCCGCACCGTGCTGCGGCTGATCGATCCCACCGCCGGCAGCATCCGGATTAGCGGCAACGACATCACACGCTTGAGCAAAGCGAAATTGCGGCCCTACCGCCGGCAGATGCAGATCATCTTCCAGGATCCGTTTTCATCGCTCGATCCGCGCATGTCGGCCGGCGACATAGTAGCCGAGCCGCTGCGGGTGCACCGCGTCGCAAGCGGTGGGGCGGTGAAGGAGAAGGTCGCCGCGCTGTTCGAGCGGGTGGGCCTGCGCCGAGCGCAAATGGACAATTATCCGCATCAGTTTTCCGGCGGCCAGCGCCAGCGCATCGGCATTGCGCGCGCGCTCGCCTTGCAGCCGCGGCTGATCGTCGGGGACGAACCGGTCTCCGCGCTCGACGTCTCGATTCAGGCGCAAGTGCTCAACCTGATGATGGATTTGCAGCGCGAATTCGGTCTTGCCTACCTATTCATTTCGCACAATCTCGCCGTGGTCGAGCACATCAGCAACAACATCGCGGTGATGTATCTCGGCCGCATCGTCGAATATACTAACAAGCATACGCTGTTCACGCGGGCCCTGCATCCGTATACCGAGCAGCTTTTGCTGGCGGTGCCGGTGCCCGATCCGCGTGTAAAACGGCAGAAGCGAATGCTGCAAGGCGACGTGCCGAGCCCGATCAATCCGCCGTCCGGCTGCCACTTTCACACCCGCTGCCCCTATGCGGTCGATCGCTGCCGCGCCGAGGCTCCGGCGCTACGCGAGGTCAAGCCGGGGCATTGGGTTGCCTGTCACCTGCGTTAGGAACGTGCAATGCGCGCTGGCGTCTCCATGACCAATCTCAACCTAAATAAGCGCAGCTTTTATGGTTGGGGATTTGAAGAGGACGGTGTTTCCGCAGAGGAACTTAGCTGGTTTGAGCGCGCGTGGTCGAACCTTTTCGGGGTCGACAGCTTCAATCCGGCACCCATGCCGCGCGAATCAGAAATCACGTTGCGAGCGCCCCGGCTGTCGTTGCCGACGGCTTTGAAGCCGTTCTCTACCAATGACAAATACGATCGTTTGCTTCATTGCTACGGCCGCTCGGTCCACGATCTCGCGCGGATGATTCACCGACGGGATTTTTCTAACCCGCCCGACGCAGTCGCGTACCCGCGGGACGAGAGCGAAATCCGAGCGGTGCTCGACTGGTGCGGCGCCAAAAACTTCGCCGCGATCCCCTACGGCGGTGGCTCCAGCGTCGTTGGCGGTGTCAATCCACCCATCGACGAGCGCTATCACGGTACGGTGACGATCGATTTAAAGCACCTTAACAGGGTGATCGAGGTAGATAAGACATCTCAGTCGGCGCGCATTCAAACCGGCGTCCTCGGCCCTGATTTGGAGCGCCAACTCAAGCCCAGCGGCCTGACGATGCGTTTTTTCTTGCAGGCTTGGGAATTCTCATCATTGGGCGGATGGATCGCCACTCGCGCCGCCGGGCACTACGCGACCGTCTATAGTCAGATCGACGATCATATTGAGAGCCTGCGTGTCGTCACGCCGGCTGGCTTGATTGCGACACGCCGGTTGCCGACCTCGGGAGCTGGACCGAATCCCGATCGGTTGTTTCTGGGATCTGAGGGCGCGCTGGGCATCATCACCGAAGCGTGGGTGCGACTGCATCGCCGACCAACATTCCGACGGTCTACGACAGTACGCTTCCATGACTACGAGAAGGCGGTCGCCGCCGTTCGAACAATCAGCCAAGCTGGGCTCTACCCGGCTAACGCTCGGCTGATCGAGCGCGACGAAGCCAAATTTACCGAGGCCGGAGATGGCACCTTCGATCTCCTGGTACTTTCCTTCGAGTCGGCAGACCACCCCCTTGAGCCGTGGATGGATAGGGCGCTGCAAATCTGCGGCGACTATGGCGGCGACTGGGATCGTGATGCATTGGCTGAGGAAGATTCGCAACGCCGCGGCGCCGCCGGGAACTGGCGCGATAAGTTTCTGCGCGGCCCGTATCTGCGCGAACATGCGATTGCGCGCGGCGTGATGCGCGATACGACAGAAAGCTGCATCACGTGGGAACGCTACATGGAGTTCCAGACTCGGGTTAAGGAGGCGACGTTGCGCGCAATCCGCGAAGTAACCGGCCGCGCAGGCACATGTACGGTGCGCTTCACCCATCTTTATCCAGATGGGCCAGCACCATACTTCACATGGCACGCGCTCGGCGAAAAGAGCAAGTTGGTTGAGCAGTTCTGGGCGATCAAAGCCGCTGCCTCGGAAGCAATGATCAACGCGGGAGGGACAATTACGCACCATCATGCACTCGGACGTGACCATCGGAGCTGGTACGACCGCGAGCGGCCCGAACTGTTTGCTGACGCCTTGAGAGCGGTCAAGCAGCGGCTGGACCCGCACCATATCTTGAACCCTGGTATCCTGATTGACCGATAAACGTGTCGCATGACCTCGGGGGTTACGTGAACACGAGCTCGGCGGAGACGTGCTGCAGGATCTTTCCGTCGGGCACCATTACAAAACACGGCAGCGCAATCATGGTGCGCTGACGTTAGGTGATTCTTTCGGCTGATCAATGCGGATGAGGTTTTCGGTACACACAGGTGTCCGCGTAGGTCACTGCTTCGTCCGTTCGCCTGGATGAGCATCGAGCCCGTTGGTTTTTTTCTTGCTCAATCTTCGCCGAATGGTACTGGAGACGGATTGCTTTTAGATCGACCGAAGGCTTGGGAATTTTAAGATCCATCTCATCGAGTGTCTCAACGAGAATTTGTGAAATC
>JBARNC010000107.1:0-1513 GCA_049802775.1 Pseudolabrys sp.
GTCCCGGATGTTGTCCCGAAAGCTTTTTGCTGTTGGGCTGAAGAGAATTTTTTGTCTAAGTGATTGATTTTGTTGGTGGGCGCACAGGACTCGAACCTTGGACCCGCTGATTAAGAGTCAGCACAACATCTTTGATCTTACGAAGAATTTTTTCCAACTGGTAGCTAAATGCGCCGTTACAGATCAAAAGGTTGCGTCGAATTTCCCAACTAAAGCTGGGGCTTGAAACTACAATTCCCATTCGTTGGAAAGGGAATACCCTGATGCCATTTGAAAAGGGAAAATCGGGCAATCCTGGTGGGCGCCCAAAGATCGTACGGGAAGTCCAGGCCCGATGAACTTATCTTCAAATCTCGTCAAAAGCAGGTCTCATGGGCGGTCGCGGTTCTGGTGGACATAATTCAAAGGGCAAGCTTCGCGACGTGCAATGCGCACGGCTTGACGTTCATGAACTGGCGCGCGAGGGGAAGCTGAAGCTTGGCGTCCGCGGGTGGCTATTCGGAACCATTAGGTTTGAGGTGACCGGCGGCCCGGATGCGCAGCGTTTGGTGTTGGACTTTCTGCGCAGGTCCGCCAGCGGCGAACCGCTGGACCCTGTACGGCAATCCATCGTCTGCTATTGGCAGAAAGCACATTTCGGCGGGCGTCACCTCATGTTCTTGTGCAGCGAATGCCACCACCCGGCTCGCGTCCTCTATGCGCGGTATACCGGTCGGGATTACCGCATCTGGTTTTTCAGTTGCAGCAAATGCGCTGGCATCACCTATCAGTCTACGATGGGCCACCGGTGGGACCGCTCGGCGCGTCGTGTAGAGAAGTTGCGCGCTCGGCTCGAATGGGGCGCGGATGGTACGGTGCCGATCAAACCGCGAGGTATGTATGAGCGGACCTACCAGCGTATCTTGGGGATGCTTGCCTACCACGAAGCGGTGCGAAAGCAGGGGGCGAGCTACGCTCAAAAATACAGACCACGTGAGCATAGTGCCCATCTGTGGCGGCAATGCCGAAATAGATTTGCTGGCCTTGGTGGTTGGCCGGTTCGTTGACGAGGCGCAGGCTGGCAAGGCAGCGGGTTCACTAAACGCGCCATCATCCGGTGCCGCGATAATCCTCCGCCTCCCCTATTGAGGGAACTGCAGCACAGCAGCACGATCTGCCACCGCCGAATGTCCGCTTTCGGGGGTAAAGCGGACATCCTGATTAGGGGGTACGACCGAAATGGCATTTGACGACTGTGTATAAAAAGTGCCTTATATGCGCAGTGGTTAGCCGATGGCTTCCAGGCGATGGTGGAACGTGCAGGCAAGGCTGCGGGGTTCGACATGAAGATACACCCGCACATGCTCAGGCATGCTTGCGGCTATAAGCTGGCCAATGAGGGCGTCGATACCCGCACGATCCAAAGCTATCTCGGCCACAAGTCGATCCAACACACGGTGCGCTATACCGAGCTGGCGCCGACGCGCTTTAAGAGCCTATTCCGCGATTAGGTCACGTCGCCCACACTGCGACG
>JBARNC010000108.1:0-1571 GCA_049802775.1 Pseudolabrys sp.
GCTCGGTATTATTCATGTGCCGGAAGGCCGGCGAGTGTTTCCGCGCCTAACTGTCGAGGAAAATCTTAAAGTTGGGTCATACGCCGTGCGAGCGCGCGCTGGTGAAAATGAGGCGCGCGAGCGTGTCTATAGCCTCTTTCCCCGGCTGGCAGAACGCCGTCGGCAGGCAGGCGGCTCGCTCAGCGGTGGCGAACAGCAGATGTTGGCGTTCGGCCGCGCGATGATGGCGAAGCCAGTGCTTTTGCTGCTTGACGAGCCTTCGCTGGGACTTGCCCCGATATTGGTCGAAGAAGTGGCGCGGGCGATCGATCGCTTTCACGACGACGGCGCGACCATTCTTCTAGTCGAGCAAAATGCTGAGCTCGCACTCGGCATGGCGTCGCGCGGTTTTGTGATTGAGACTGGGCGAATCGTGCTCACCGACTCCGCTTCCAATCTTCTGAAGAATCCAAAGGTTTGGGCGAGCTATCTCGGCCGGGAAGATTGGGAAGCTGCCGCCGACGAGAAGGGCCGCGCCCCCGCATCTTCGAATTGAGTGTGTTGAACCCAAGAAGGGGAGGATGAACATGACTGGACTGAAAAGCCACTTTCTACGAGTTGGGCTGCTCGTCTCCGTACTGATGGTCGGCTCGGCCATGAGCGCATCGGCTGACACGATCAAGATCGGAATATTCGGACCGTTTAGCGGTGACGCCGCCGCTACCGGTGCGGCCGAGAAAGAAGCCGTTGATCTCGCCATCAAGGACAAGAATGCCGCCGGCGGCATTCGCGGCAAGCAAATCGAGGCGATCTATGCAGACGACGCTGGCAAACCAGAAGAAGCAGTCAATGTGGCCAAGCGCCTGACAGCACGCGATAACGTTTCGATTATGATTGGCAGCATTAGCAGCCCGGCAAGCCTTGCTGCGTCGCAAGTCGCCGCGCAGTCACAAACCGCGCAGATCGTCGTTGCCGGTACCGCGCAAAAAATTACCACGCAAGGAAACAAATGGGTATTTCGTTCGCCCGTCCCGGACACCAAGCTGGCCGGTGATCTTGCGACGTTCATCCATGAGAAATTTCCTAACGTCACAAAGATAGCGTTTCTCTATGTTAATGACGATTTCGGGCGTGGTGGCTTTGAATCATTCAAGGCTGGCGGACAGAAATACGGTTTCGAGATCGTCGCTGAGGAGCGCTATGCGCGTGGCGATCTGGACTTCACCGCACAGCTCGGACGGATCAAAGCCAGCCCTGCTCAGGTACTGGTCGAGTGGTCGCGCTACGCCGAAGGCTCACTCGTCGCCAAGCAATTCGTACAAATGAACATGACGTTGCCGCGCTTCGGGTGCGACGGCGTCGCGCTGCCGAAGTATATCGAGCTCGGCGGTGATGCGGTCAACGGTGTGTTCTACACGACCCACTACAGCAGCGCGACAACCGCAAACATCCCGGCCGCGCAAAAATTCATCGGCAAGATCAAGCAGGCCTACGGCAAGGTTGCTGACGCTTATCACGCTGAGGCCTACGATGCGATCACCCTGGCGTTGCTGGCAATTGAACAGGCTGGCAGCGAGGACCGCGGCAAGATC
>JBARNC010000109.1:0-1855 GCA_049802775.1 Pseudolabrys sp.
TTTCTTATTGAACATGCGAGCGGGAACACCAAGATAGGGCATGGCTTGCGAACTCATTGAATTTCCAATGGGACTTTGACAGCAGGACGCATACCAACGGAACATTCCTTTATCAGAAAGACGTACACACTTTATTTTTTCATGACCTTCTTGAATTGTATAATGTGAGGGCATAGCCGGAATAATGTCGGTGCCGCCATTAGCATCTAAAATATCGGCGCGCTGAAGGTAATGTGCATAGGCCTGACAATCATCGCAAAGACAGACGGCACGGTAGCCCTTCAAATGCTTTGATTCGATGGTTGCTTTAACTTTGCCGCAATCACATTCAACTGCCATTTTCATTTCAGTTTCCCACATAGGTTTTGGGCAAATATCCTACTGGAAACTCATTTTATCCACCTGCACACATACGTCGGAAAAAGGATATTGCACTAACCCGCTCTGCCGAAGGGAGTTCGCGGATAGGCGCTCTGCAAGCCCCGCTCATGCACAGCGCGCCATGTCGCAGATGGGTCAAAAGCGGACAAACCGTCCCGGGCCAAAATCCACCTTTGTCCGCTGTTACCCCAATAGAGGACAAACGCGGATGCGGTCGCCTCGCCTTTACATTTTCGGTACACACAGGCTTGACCTTGATGCCCGCGCGCCGCAGGTTTCGGGGCGCCGCGAGCGCGCTCGCGCGCCCTACACAGGCAGGGTCTCTCATGGCATTCGTGCAGTTCACGCAACCGGACGATCAGCCCATCGTCATCAATACGGAAAGGATTATGACCGCCGCGCCGGCGCCGCCCGACGGACAAGGCACTCGCATCACCTTCACCAACGGCGGCCATCAGGACGTTAAGGAACTCATCGCCGACGTGTTGCGGCGGTTGAACATCAGATTGTAGGCTCAGGACACCGCCAACCGCACTGTCAATCGGGCGGCGCCAACCCGCGCGTCGCAGCGAACTCTTTTTGATAAGCCCTTTTCATGGCGATCCTCGCCGAGGGCAATGACATGACGGCAACAGAAGATCGGATCGACAAACTGTTCGGCCAAATCCTTATTAAGAGCATTCCGCGCGACGAAATTGAGCCGGAATTGCGCACGTTATTCTATGCTTTCGATGATCCCTATTACCGAGAGAAGATGCAAAGCGCGATTGATAACGCGGTAGCCTATGCAAGCCCGAATAAGCCTGAAAAATTTGGCGGGGCCGAAAAGGTCCGAACGTTTTTGCTTCACGATTTAACAGCGGCACGGCGTAGGATCGTCCAACTAAAAGATGTTGATAAGTGACATTCGCCAACGTGCATTAAAAGTCGCGCGTCTGTTCAAGGAGCGCCGTCCGCTTTGTGCCAGAAGCAGAACTCCGACTGGACACAATATGCCTACACAATAGTAGGCCTTGATGGGGCAGTAGGCTTTGCTGGGGCTCGCTGGATCTCGCGCATGTCCCCATGATGTACGGTGGCCACCTGACCATTGTCCCAGGTGATCGTCACTGCATCCCAACTCAATCCGGTGATAATGCCGCTGTCAGTGGCATCACCTCGCCAATAAACGCGGTTGCCCTTCTTGAGGCCTTTAGATTCGGCGGCGTTCATCGACCTCGCCTCATTGTGCTTTCTCATCGTCAGATGAGCTTTTAATCTCAACTGTGCGTTCGGCTTTGTGTTGCGCAGATTTTTCCTCTCTCTCTTTCTCTGTCTTTTGCTCGCTCCGTGCCTGTGCTGCACGGTTGCGATCAGCGCGTTGCAGACCGTAATTCGGTTTGTAAGCCATGTCGTTTCCTTTCGGAATTGAACACTTTGCAAACTAGCTAGCTGCCGGGTCGTTCGGACGTTTTCGCACCGAACGGTCGCCCCC
>JBARNC010000110.1:0-2908 GCA_049802775.1 Pseudolabrys sp.
GCACCAGGAAGGCTCGGCCAGAGCCGGGTCATCCATATGAGCAGCGTGCGATCACTGCCGCGAAGGCGATAGCAACTGTGTCGCCGACAGGAGCTCCCGCAGGTAGGCCGCTCTAACCTTTTAACCCCGCCTTCTGAAGTCCCAGAAGAAATCGGGCGCGGTCGCTCGGATTCGCATATACCGTGTCATTCGTGACATGGACGCTGGAGAGGTCAGGCTGAAGGGCGAGCGTGCGCGCAAGAGCTTCCCCCGCTTCGTCGATCCTTCCGAGCAATCCCATCGACACGGTCATCAATCTCCAGGCACCGGCATGATTGGGATTCCTTGCTGTAATAGATCTGCATAGCGCAATCGTCTCTTCGTACCGTTGAAGAGCAAACAGAGCCATGTACCGCACGATGGGCGCATACATTGTCAGAAACGGATCGCGCGGACTAAGTCTTTGCGCCTGCTCCAAAGCTTCAAGTCCCCGTTCAGACTGGCCCCCGCATGCAAATGCATAGCCGAGCCCCGCATAGCCAAGCGCGAAATTAGGATTCAATTCGACAGATTGCGAAAGATGCGTCACCGCCGCTTCAGGACGGCGTCGCCGCGCATGACCAAGTCCAAGAACGAGGTGCCCCCAATGATCTTGCTCATCGAGCGTCACCGCTCTTCCACCCGCGTCGAGCGCCTGGTCCGTGAATTCGCCGATTGGCGTCCGCGAATCCAGATTGAACATGTTCACATAAGTCCATCCCAGCAACGCATGGGCATGCGCATATCCGGGATCGAGCGCAACAGCCTGCTGCAGCAAATTCTGTGCGTGGCGTTGCTCCTCCGTGCTCATGTGCCACATGTGCGGAAGTGCCTGCATCACTAGGTCCCACGCATCGACATTTTGTGGCGGCTTGCGCCGTACGCGTGCCGCTTCAGCCACAATGATCTGCGGCCCAACCGAATCGATGACTTTGTTGGTAATTTCGTCCTGTAACTCAAAAATGTTGGCTAATTCGCGATCGTATCGATCCGCCCACAGGTGAACGCCTTTGCTCGCGTCGATCAATTGTGCGGTCACGCGCACCCGGCTGGCTGCCTTGCGCACGCTACCCTCGAGCACATAGCGCACACCTAGCTCCCTCGCTACTTTACGGATGTCGACAGTCTCACCCTTGAAGGCGAAGCTTGAATTCCGAGCAATGACAAAGAACCATCGCTGACGGGACAAGCCCGTGATGATGTCCTCACTGAGGCCATCGGCAAGGTACTCCTGTTCCGGATCGCCACTCATGTTCTCAAATGGCAGCACCGCGATTGAGGGTTTGTCGGGAAGGGCGAGCGTCGTGTCTTGTTGATCTTTAGCCGAATTTCCAACTGCGGGCGGTCGCCGCGCGTGATTTAGGGCAAGCGCGTCAGATGGCCGCACGGAATTCTCGACCCGACCGACGAAGCGAAATCCCCGCTTGTGATGTGTCCGGATAAGGAGCTGATCGTCGCCATTGTCTCCGATGGCGCGGCGAGCCGCGCTGACTCGTGAGCTCAGGGTCGCTTCTGAGATTGCGCGACTCTGCCAAACGACATCGATCAGCTCTTCCTTGCCGACGATTCGATTGCAATTGCGAACGAGATGGACGAGCAGATCAAACACCTGCGGCTCGATCGGGACGATCTCACCCTTTCGCCGCAACTCATGCTGCGCAACATCGATTTCGAAATCGGCGAACTTGATATCCAAAGTAATCCTCGCTTATGAGTTGGCTCATCAGACGCCTGCTGAAGGCTTCGACACGCGGGACCGTGCTCGACCAGCTGCAAAGAGTCATTGGTGGCGTTAGCTTGATTATTTTGCTGATCGCGATTGGGTTCAAAGGCCCAAAATACCGGACATGGATTAGGCGGGTCGCCACGTCCGCTTTGTCACATCCGCTAAGGACCGGGGCAAAAATACAGAGCAGTACAAAGCCATTGGGTAAAGATACCCGCTTTTTCATTCCCTGCGTACGCTGTCTCCAGCACCTCATCGGAGATTTCGTAGATGAGGAGATCTTCTTCATTCTGGTCGAGTAGTCCGATGGTTTTGTCATTCATAGTGCTTTGCCCCGCACTGCGCGATCATGGCTGTGGCACTAGCTCCACCGGAAAGTTCTTCATGTCACTTGGTAGTGAGACGTGAAGACCACGGATCACCACTACATTACCCATGTCCGTCTCGCCGACCGTCTTGATCGGTGATGCCATCACATTGACGAAGACGCCACCTAGGACCAGCGCAATAGTTAGAATTTTTTTCATGTGGGCCTCCTGTGTAGGTGCCCTTCCATTTCAATAATTGGGCAGGTTCAAGCAAAAAGTGTGTGAGCTGGCTCACACAACTTTTATTTGTAGGCGCGGCAGTTCAGCACAGCCTGTCTGTGAAGTAGGTCACACTTCCCGCGAGCAAGGCGTCCTCATTTCATCAGCATGAAGAACATGTCACAGCAGTCGCCTGCCGCCGAACCGGATATGGCGCTGCTCTTTCTCGGCTCTTTGTTCGAGACGTTGCACCGCGCGCCAGAGCGAGACGATGCCAAGCTCGATGCCCTGGCAATGCACATCCTAGATGAAGGTCCGAAGACGCTGCTCGGATTAGTTATCAGGGCCCGCGCGGAGAAGTGGCTCCGCCGCCATCTGTGGATGCTCGACTTCGACAGCCTCTCGCCCTCCGATCAGGCTGCGCGCGTCGTGATCGACACTGCGATGCGTCTCGGCGCCCCCAGCTGTCCAGCTTCTCGCCTTATGCCGCTGGCTGGACGAGCCCGTGCAACACCGCTTGCGCAATGCTGCCGACGTCGGCGTCATTGAAGCGACCACGCCGCTGCAATGCGGCCATGACACGTGCCGATCGGGCCCGATGTCCGCTTCTCTAATCGGCCGGTTGGGGTCAAGCGCT
>JBARNC010000111.1:0-5862 GCA_049802775.1 Pseudolabrys sp.
CCGCCAATCCGTCGCCCCCCATCGGGCCCGCGCTTGGCCAGCGCGGCCTTAACATCATGGAGTTCTGCAAGGCCTTTAATGCGCAGACCCAGAAGATGGAGAAGGGCATTCCGATCCCGGTCATCATTACCACCTACCAGGATCGCTCCTTCACCTTCGAAATGAAGACGCCGCCGGTCTCCTATTTTCTCAAGAAGGCGGCCAAACTGGAAAGCGGGTCGAAAACCCCCGGCCGCGAGCCGGTTGGGCAGGTGAGCAAGAAGCAGGTGCGTGAGATCGCCGAGCAGAAGATGAAAGATTTGAACTGCGACACCGTCGAGGCAGCAATGAAGATGATCGAAGGTTCCGCCCGCTCGATGGGCCTCTCGGTGACGGAGTGACCGCCATGACAATCGGAAAACGCACGAAGGCGGCTCGCGAAGGCATCAACCGCGAAAAGTCTTATCCCATCGCGGAAGCGGTGAAGCTGGTAAAGGAACGCGCGAAGGCGAAGTTCGATGAGACCATCGAGATCGCGATGAATCTTGGCGTTAATCCGACGCATGCGGACCAGATGGTGCGCGGCGTTGTTACACTGCCGAACGGTTCTGGCCGCACCCTGCGCGTTGGCGTGTTCGCGCGCGGTGCCAAGGCCGATGAAGCGAAAGCTGCCGGCGCCGACGTGGTCGGTGCGGAGGATCTGGTCGAAAAGGTCAGCAAGGGCGAAATCGACTTTGACCGCTGTATTGCGACCCCGGACTTGATGCCGCTCGTTGGCCGTCTCGGTAAGGTGCTCGGACCGCGCGGCATCATGCCGAACCCGAAAGTGGGCACCGTGACGATGGACGTCACGAATGCGGTGAAGGGCGCCAAAGGCGGGTCAGTCGAGTTCCGCGTTGAGAAGGCCGGCATCGTGCAGGCTGGCGTCGGCAAAGCCTCGTTCTCCGAGGATAAGCTGGTCGAGAACATCAAAGCCTTTGCGGACGCGGTGCAGAAAGCCAAGCCCGCAGGGGCAAAGGGTCATTACATCAACCGCGTGGCGATCTCGTCGACCATGGGCCCAGGGGTGAAGGTGGAAATCCCAAGCCTGTTCGGCGCCGGTGCTGCGCACTAAAGAGACGGGGCAGAGGCCCATTTTCGCTGTTATTTTCGCGAAAAGCCTCTTGGCAAAACGACTGTAAAGGTCTAGATGAAGCTCTCGGGCGTGCCGGCCCAATTTGTCGGCGCGCCTTTGTGCGCTTCTACAAACCTATGGAGAGCGGAACTTATTCCTTTTGGAAACCCGACTGGGAGCTCTTAAGGGAAGAAGCCCGATGCCGTTGCGAATGTGAAGGCGCGCAAGGCCATCCCGGCAACGGGTCGGCCGAGACCTGTCCAAGACTGCCGGCGCCAAAGGCCTGCAAGGGCCGAACGCTTAATCCCGAGACGGGGCCAGCACAGACTGGGAAGCGACCCGAGTTTGCGCCACCGTAAGGTTGCGCCAGTTTGGTTCGAACCTCGAAGACCCGACCGCGGCCGCAATGCCGTGTCGGGGGGCAGGCTTTCAAACGTCGTCCTGCCCTGGTTCGCTGCACGTGAACTTTAAGTAGGACGGCTGGTAGCAACCCGGCGGTTCCTGCGCGTCACGCCAGCGAGCCGTCAACCGGAAAGAGCTTGCAGTGGATCGAGCGGCTAAAGCGGCGTCCATCACAGAACTGAGCGGGGTCTTCAAGACCTCCAATGTCGTGGTGGTGGCTCACTATTCCGGTCTCACCGTTGCCCAGATGCAGACTCTGCGAAAGCAAATGAAGCAAGTCGGCGCGCGAGTGAAGATCGCGAAGAACCGTCTCGCTAAAATCGCGCTCAAGGACACCGACGCTGCTTCCATCGCGCCCCTGCTGAAGGGGCCAACAGTGCTTGCCTATTCGGGCGATCCGGTGGCGGCACCGAAGGTAGCCATCGACTTCGCCAAGGCGAACGCGCGGTTCGTCATTCTCGGCGGCTCGATGGGCAAGATAACTCTGGACCCCAATGGCATCAAGGCGCTCGCCGCCCTGCCGTCACTGGATGAATTGCGCGCCAAGATCGTCGGACTGATCCAGGCTCCGGCGACCAAGATCGCGCAACTCGCGAATGCGCCCGCGGCGAAAGTCGCGCGCGTGGTCCAGGCTTATGCCTCTAAGGGCGCGGCGGCCTGACGGCTCAAGACTCATTCTCTGGTTCGAACCGATAGGAATTGAACAATGACTGACTTGCAGAAGATCGTCGACGAATTGTCGGGCCTCACCGTCCTGGAAGCGGCGGACCTGGCCAAGATGTTGGAAGAGAAGTGGGGCGTTTCAGCTGCCGCCGCGGTGGCTGTTGCGGCCGGCCCTGCGGCCGGTGGCGGTGCCGCTGCGGCCGAAGAGAAGACCGAATTCACCGTGGTCCTTGCCTCTGCCGGTGAAAAGAAAATCGAAGTGATCAAGGAAGTGCGTGCACTCACCGGTCTCGGCCTGAAAGAGGCCAAGGATTTGGTTGAGGGGGCACCCAGGACCGTCAAGGAAGGCGCCAACAAGGAGGAGGCCGCCAAGATCAAGGCCACCCTCGAAAAGGCCGGCGCAAAGGTTGAGCTTAAGTAAGCACAGCTTACTTAAGTCAAATCCCCGGCGAGCGCAGCGAGACCCGGGGATGACGCGATACTGAAATCTCCGGGCGCCCCCGGGGGTCTCGGCCAGGAGATGAGGCAGTCGCGAACCGAAATTCCGGTCGCGACGAATGTGAAGAGTGCGGCGATTCGGGTCAGATCCGAATCACTAGAAACGGACGGCCCCGACGCCTGTCCTGATGGTCGCGATGGATTGCGGCTGTTCGGAGAGGCGCCCGCGCCGCCCGCCAAAATCGAATCGAGAGAGAAAAAGATGGCGCAGACGTTTACCGGTCGCAAGCGCGTAAGGAAGTTTTTCGGATCAATACAAGAAGTAGCGGAGATGCCGAACCTCATCGAGGTTCAGAAGGCGTCTTACGACCAATTCTTGCTTGTGAAGGAGCCGATCGGCGGCCGCCCTGACGAGGGACTTCAGGCCGTATTCAAATCGGTATTTCCAATTTCCGATTTTTCGAATTCGTCACAGCTTGAGTTCGTCAAATACGAATTCGAGCCGCCGAAATACGACGTGGAGGAGTGCCGCCAACGCGGCATGACTTACGCGGCGCCGCTCAAGGTGACGCTGCGCCTCATCGTATTCGATATCGACGAGGAGACGGGCGCACGTTCGGTCAAGGACATCAAGGAGCAAGATGTCTACATGGGCGACATACCGCTCATGACGAATAACGGCACCTTTATCGTCAATGGTACCGAGCGCGTCATCGTTTCGCAGATGCATCGCTCGCCGGGTGTCTTCTTCGACCACGACAAAGGCAAGACCCATTCGTCGGGTAAGCTTCTGTTCGCCGCACGCATCATTCCATACCGCGGCTCCTGGCTCGACATCGAGTTTGACGCCAAGGATATCGTTTATGCGCGCATTGACCGCCGCCGGAAGATTCCGGTGACGTCACTGCTGTACGCACTCGGCCTTGATGGTGAGCAGATCCTCAGCACGTTCTACAAACACGTCAGCTACAAGCGCGCCAAGGAAGGTTGGCGCGTACCGTTCGATGCCAATCGGCTGAAGGGCTACAAGGCGGTTAATAATCTTGTC
Organism: Pseudolabrys sp.; assembly: GCA_049802775.1. Taxonomy (GTDB): domain Bacteria; phylum Pseudomonadota; class Alphaproteobacteria; order Rhizobiales; family Xanthobacteraceae; genus Pseudolabrys. The sequence goes on from JBARNC010000111.1 coordinate 3,645, forward strand.
GATGCCGACACAGGTCGCGTTGTTGTCGAGGCCGGCAAGAAACTGACAGTCCGCCAGGCACGACAACTCGCCGAGAAGGGTCTCAAGGCCCTGCGTATGACCGATGACGAATTGATCGGTCATTACGTCGCCGAGGATCTGGCCAACGGGCGGACCGGCGAAATCTACTTGGAAGCCGGTGAGGAAATCACTGAGAAGAATCTCAAGATTCTCATCGAGGCCGGCTACAAAGAGCTGCCGCTGCTCGACATCGACCATGTCAATGTCGGCGCTTATATCCGCAACACGCTCTCGGTTGACAAGAACATGACGCGTGAGGATGCGCTGTTTGATATTTACCGTGTCATGCGGCCGGGTGAGCCACCGACTGTGGAGACAGCAGAGGCGATGTTCCGCTCGCTGTTCTTCGATTCTGAGCGCTACGACCTCTCGGCCGTCGGCCGCGTGAAGATGAATATGCGTCTCGACCTCGATGCACCCGATACCATGCGGGTGCTGCGCAAGGACGACATCATCTCCGTCATTCGCACACTGGTTGATTTGCGCGACGGTAAGGGCGAGATCGACGACATCGACCACCTCGGCAATCGCCGGGTGCGCTCAGTCGGCGAGCTGATGGAAAACCAGTACCGCATCGGTCTGCTGCGCATGGAGCGCGCGATCAAGGAGCGCATGTCGTCCGTCGATATCGACACTGTCATGCCGCAGGACCTGATCAACGCCAAGCCAGCGGCGGCCGCGGTGCGCGAGTTCTTCGGCTCATCGCAGCTCTCGCAGTTCATGGATCAGACCAATCCGCTGTCGGAAATTACCCACAAGCGGCGCCTGTCGGCGCTCGGGCCGGGCGGTCTTACGCGTGAAAGGGCTGGCTTCGAGGTGCGCGACGTGCACCCGACCCATTACGGCCGCATCTGCCCGATCGAGACCCCGGAAGGGCCGAATATCGGTCTGATCAATTCACTCGCGACGTATGCGCGCGTGAACAAATACGGTTTCGTTGAGACACCTTATCGCAAGGTCAAGGATGGTCGTGTCACCGACGAGGTGATCTATCTCTCCGCAATGGAGGAAGCTCGCCACGCGGTTGCGCAGGCCAACGCGGCGATCGATGGTCGCGGCCGCTTCACTGAAGATCTGATCGTGTGCCGCCAGGCCGGCGACGTGCACCTGGTGCCGCGGGACAAGGTCGATTTTATGGATGTGTCGCCGAAGCAACTTGTGTCGGTTGCCGCGGCACTTATTCCATTTCTGGAAAACGACGACGCTAACCGCGCGCTGATGGGCTCGAACATGCAGCGGCAGGCCGTACCGCTGGTACGTGCCGAAGCACCATTCGTTGGCACCGGCATGGAGGGCGTGGTCGCGCGTGACTCTGGCGCCTCAATCGCTGCGCGTCGTACCGGCATCGTCGATCAGGTGGACGCGACCCGTATCGTCGTCCGCGCCACCGACGAGACTGATCCAACCAAGCCGGGCGTCGATATCTACCGCTTGATGAAATATCAGCGCTCGAACCAGAACACCTGTATCAACCAGCGTCCGCTGGTGAAGGTAGGTGATCGCGTCGACAAGGGCGACATTATCGCCGACGGACCGTCGACGGACCTCGGTGAGCTCGCGCTCGGCCGCAATGTGCTGGTGGCGTTCATGCCGTGGAATGGTTACAACTTCGAGGACTCGATTCTGCTCTCCGAGCGAATCGTGAAAGACGACGTGTTCACGTCCATCCACATCGAAGAATTCGAAGTGATGGCGCGCGACACCAAGCTCGGCCCAGAGGAAATCACCCGCGATATCCCGAACGTTTCGGAAGAGGCGCTCAAGAACCTCGACGAAGCGGGCATCGTCTATATCGGTGCTGAAGTGCACGCCGGCGACATCCTGGTCGGCAAGATCACGCCCAAGGGTGAAAGCCCGATGACGCCGGAGGAAAAACTTCTCCGCGCAATTTTCGGTGAGAAGGCCTCCGACGTTCGCGACACCTCGTTGCGCGTGCCGCCGGGTGTACAGGGCACCGTCGTTGAAGTGCGCGTGTTCAACCGCCACGGCGTCGAGAAGGACGAGCGCGCACTTGCGATCGAGCGTGAGGAAATCGAGCGGCTCGCCAAGGACCGCGACGACGAGCAGGCGATCCTCGATCGTAACGTCTACGGCCGTCTCGCCGAATTGCTCGAAGGCCGCACTGGCATCGCCGGTCCGAAGGGCTTCAAGAAAGACA
>JBARNC010000112.1:0-3886 GCA_049802775.1 Pseudolabrys sp.
GTGTATCGGGAGGCCATCGCCTCGTGAGAGATTTAGTCACTCCATAACCTGTAGCACTGTAGCGAACACCGCCATGTATGGTTTTCGCGAGGGGGCTTTTTAATTTGAGGTATGCTATCGACATGGAGCAGGAGAAACTGGCGGCAATCGAACCCAGAATCCACCTTAGCTAAGCCGCCAAACTGTCCCCGAAGCCAGGGCCACCTCTCACGGACTCCCGCCATGTCATCGACTGACTTGTCGCAGATCTTTACCTAGGCCCTTCCAGAGTGTCGGCTTAAGCCGCTACGATGGCTCGTCCTGAGCCGCGAATGCGACGACGTGAGTTCATCAGTTTATTGGGCGGTGTGGCAGCGTGGCCAAGGGCGGCGCGCGGGCAGCAGACAGCGTTGCCGGTCGTGGGGCTGGTCTGGGTCGCGAGCGAGCGGGTCGTGAAGCCATACGAGGAGTCGATCCGCGCCGGGTTGCGCGAGCTCGGCTGGGTTGACGGCGGTAACTTCCGTCTGGAGGTGCGCTACGGCAATGGCGAGGCGTCGCGGTTGCCGGGCCTGATCGACGAGTTGATTGCGCTGAACCCGAAGGTGCTGTCCGGCATCAGTGAGGTCGCAGCGTTGATGAAGGCGAAGACCTCGCCCATCCCGATCGTGCTCAGTCTCTCCTACGATCCGGTGGAGAGCGGGCTGGTGAAGAGCCTGGCGCGGCCCGAGGGCAACATCACCGGCGTCGCGGTTCATTACGACGAAGTGCTCACCAAGCACGTCGAGATCGCCAGCGAACTAGTACCCGGCCTCGCGCGCATCGGCTTCATCAATGACGCCGCCGATGCTGGCGCCGCGCGCTTCGACGCCCTTGCAGAGAAGGCGGCGCGCAGCAAGGGCGTGGCGCTCGTGCCTATGCCGGTGCGCGACCGCGTCAGCGTCGAAGCCGCCTATGCGGGGCTCGGGGCCGAGCGCCCCGATGCGCTGATCGTCATGCTCTCCGGTCGCCTCTTCAACCTGCGCGATCCGATCCGCGAGGGTGCGCTCAAGCTGCGCACGCCGGTAATCTACCCGTTCGAGGGCTTCGTCGAGGCCGGCGGACTGGTGAGCTACGGCCCCAACTACTACACGGCCTTCCGCCGCTCCACCACGTTCATTGACAGGATCCTTAAGGGCGTCCAGCCCGCCGACCTGCCGATCGAGCAGCCGACCCAGCTCGATCTGGTGGTCAACATGAAGGCCGCGGAAGCGATCGGGCTCGTCGTGACACCACGGTTTCTGGCGCGTGCCGACAAGGTGATCGAGTGAGTGCCATTTGCTGTGGCGTCGGTGAGATTGCCCCACTTCTCTTTGATCTTGCCCTTCATCTGTTTCCAGTTTCCTTCAACTCGATTCCAATCCATGAGATACCTCCTGTGCCACTTGACGCCCGCATTTTCTGACGAGGCCGCTACCTCAACAATTCACCTATGGCGGCGATATAGCCCCAGTCCATAGTCGGGGAAACCTAATGAAATGGAACCCGGTCGGGCCGGGAAACTTCGGGTCGTTGACGGCGTTGCCTTAGTGGCGTCCCTGGAGTCCCCCCAGAGTGGGATGCCTTTAGAGAAGAGGCGTATGTGAGTGAGGAGCGGAGGCCGTGTCGGCACATCCCCGACGCGGCCTCTAGTTTGTGCGCTGGGTGGCTCTTACTCGTTGGGGCTTCGTTCATCCGGCGTTAGCCACTGCATTCGCTAAAGGAGTTCGGCCTAGCGAGTCGCCAACACGGCTTCGCATAGTCACCGCGCAGCTAAAAGCAAAGAACCCGGCCCCGCCTAGGCCGGATTCTTGCGCTCGTCTGCTAACCAAAAACAATCAATCGTAGTGATGATGACGGTGCTTCTTAATGACCACGTCCTTGGCATAGTGATTGCGCCAGCCATAGTGATGCCCGCGCGTCCACCCACGATGAAGACCGCGATCGTGATGCCCGTATTTCTTGACAATGACCGTTCGATCCTGTGCGTTTGCGGTGACGGTTGGTAGCGCAACTGCGACCGCGCCCAAAGCAGTCAACGTGATAAGAAATGTGCGCATGTGTTTCCTCCCTGTTAATCCACGATAGTTGTGAAACGGACGGGCAGACGCGAAGTTCCAAACTTTTTTCTGAAGCTTTATTCAGACTGGAAGTGTTCGCTTCGGCGACCGCCGCGCAATGTCAACCATCGCGATTCGCTGTTAACGTCTTGGCTGTGGCGTATATCTGACTAAAGCGGCGCACACGGTCCATGCGACATCGCTGTCCCAATCCGCGCTTGAGGCGGTATCTGTGATGCAACAGGGTGAGCTTCACGTTGTTTCGAAGGACAGGCCTACGGTTGAGGAATGGCATGACTCCTGCTGCCAAATGCAGACGGTTGGCTACGATGCTGCGCGCCAAAGCGGATCTGGAGCGCGACCCTGAGATCAGGGCCGAGTGGAAGTACATCGCACGTGGCTATCTTATTTTGGCTAAGCAATTTGAGCAGAATGGCTGCAAGAACATTAGCTACGCGTCCTTCCCACGAGTTCGCGATCTCTGGCGACATCAAGGAAGACCTCATTCACAGCCTGCAGAAATACGTCGAGGTTGACGAGGCGGAGCCCGAGGATCCGCTGATCGGCACCAGTAACGCCAGCGTTGACTCCGGCGATACCACCGTGACATCCGAGCACATGACCGAAGAAGAGCTGCTTAAGGGCATCGAGGGCCTGGCGCTAGCACCGCGAGAAGAGCCGGAGGAAGAGCTGCAGGAAGGGCCGCGGGAAGAGGACGCCAATCTCCGCTATTGAGAATTGAGCGGCCCTTAGGTTTTTTGACCGCCGGCCAGAACGTATCGGACCGCCCATCCGAATTGCACTGGACGACGTTCGGTGTCCGCGCCGACGAGGTGATCGAACAACGCTCTCGATGTCCGCTAATGACCCAAAGCGGACTTGCACCAGCGCCACAGACCCATTGATCTGGATCATTGCGCATAGCGATAGACATGATTTCTTATGCAAATTGAGAGCTTAGCTCTCTTCTGAAGGGCTGCCAGCAAAACGGCGACGTTCCGAAGTCACCGCTCCCTAATCGGCAGCTGCTGCCGTCGGTAGGCAATCAATCTTCACAGAGCAGCGTTCAAAGAAGGCCGCCCACGCATGTTGGAGCGCTGATGACGTTTGATTATCCGCAGACTGGAAAATACAAGAAGGAGAAAATCATGAAACACGTTGCACAATGGGCCGTTTTCGGTGTCCTTTGCGTGTCTCTCGGATTACTTGGAACTGTTTCACCGGCATTTTCGCAACTATCTGCACCACAGTCCGAACAAGCAAACCAGGTCGAAGGGCTGGTCAACAGAGCCGCCGCGCAGATCGACAAAAATGGAAAAGCGATCTTCTCCGAATTTCGGAAGAAAGACAGCGAATGGTTCCACGGCGACACCTATTTGTTCGTTTACGATTTGAAATCGAACGTATTGTTCAATGCTGCTTTTCCAGCTCGTGAAGGTACGAATACGACCGGCCAAAAAGATGCAGACGGTAAGTTATTTCATCACGAGTTCATCACCATGGCCGAATCCAAAGGATCCGGGTGGGTTGACTACATGTTTCCCAAACCGGGGCAGACCCAACCATCGCGGAAATGGGCCTACGTGAAGGCTGTGCAGGTGGATGGGGTTCCAAGTTTGGTCGCTTCTGGCTTCTATCCCGAATAAGCCAAAACGAATCGGTTAAGAAAAGGCGGCCGCCTCAAGTGGCGGCCTATTTATTTTGAGGGAGATGTCCGCTTCTCTAATCGGCCGGTTGGGGTCAAGCGCTTTCAGACTATCCATCACGACAGTGTCGATGTCGCTCACGGGCTCGTGCTTCTCTTCGGAATCGGCACCAGGGCCCTTCCATCA
>JBARNC010000113.1:0-2815 GCA_049802775.1 Pseudolabrys sp.
ATTCCGACCAACGATTGAACCAACGACGGATCAATAAAATGGACGCGCTCATGTAACTGGTCGCGCGAACGGTTGGCTCGCAGGTTGCGGTATCGTTGTTTTGCCTTCGTTTCCAGCGATCACTAAGTCTTCACGACGGTCAGTTTGTAGGTTGTCCCGGCAGGCCAGGGCGTGGACTCAAACGGGGGTCAGCCAATAGCTGTGGATTGGCGACGGTCGCGATGGCGGAATCCCCGGCCCTCTGGGAGAGCGCTGGCGAGAGCCGGGTGGAGCTCCCACCGAAGTGCGCGTTAGTCGGCCTCACAATATTCGGTGACGGCTTTTAGCGCCGCGAGCATGAATGTCTGTCCGTTTGTTGGAATGTCGAATAAGTTAAGGGGACATCATGGCATCCCGCATCGAAGACTACGCGATGATTGGCGATCTCGGCACCGCCGCGCTGGTCGGCCGCGACGGGTCGATCGACTGGCTGTGCTGGCCACGCTTTGATTCCGACGCCTGCTTTGCGGCGCTGCTAGGTACGCCCGAGCACGGCCGCTGGCGCATCGCTGCGCGTGACAGCGCGGCGAAAATCACGCGGCGCTACCGGCCGAATACGTTAATCCTGGAGACTCGCTTCGAGACCGACGAGGGCACAGCGGTGCTGATCGATTTCATGCCGCCGCGCGGGCTGCATTCGCAACTTATCCGTATCGTGAGAGGCGAGCGCGGGCGCGTCGCATTCCACAGCGAGCTGATCTTGCGCTTTGGCTATGGCGCGATCGTGCCGTGGGTGACGCGGCTCGACGAAATGATGCTGCGTGGCATAGCTGGTCCCGACATGGCAGTCCTGCGCTCGACCGCAAAGATGCGCGGTGAGAATTTCAAAACTATCGGCGATTTTGAGGTTGCGGCCGGCGAAGCGGTGCCATTCGTTCTCTCCTTCGCGCGCTCGTACCAGCCGTTGCCCGAGCCGGTCGACGTTGAGGAACGCCTGCGCGCGACCGAGGAGTTCTGGACCGAATGGGCCGGCCGCAACAAGATCGAGGGACCCTGGAACGAGGCGGTGACGCGCTCGCTGATCACGCTCAAGGCGCTCACTTACGCACCGACCGGCGGCATGGCGGCGGCGGCCACCGCCTCGCTGCCCGAATGTATCGGCGGCCAGCGCAACTGGGATTACCGCTTCTGCTGGCTTCGAGACGCGACGTTGACGCTGCTCGCACTGATGAACGCGGGTTACTACGACGAAGCCCAAATGTGGCGCGATTGGCTAATGCGGGCGGCCGCCGGCAGCCCGCGCCAAATCCAGATCATGTACGGATTGCGCGGCGAGCGTCGCCTGACCGAATGGGAGGTGACCTGGCTCCCCGGTTACGAAAATTCGCAGCCGGTGCGCATCGGCAATGCCGCGCACAACCAGCTCCAGCTCGACATTTTCGGCGAGGTCATGGACGCGCTGCACCAGGCGCGGCAAGGCGGCCTTGGCGCCAACGAGGCGGGCTGGGCCATGCAGCGGGAATTCCTCGCGCATCTGGAACAAATCTGGCCTGACCGCGATGAGGGTATCTGGGAGGTGCGCAGCGGGCGCGAGCATTTTACCTATTCCAAGGCGATGGCGTGGTTGGCTTTCGACCGCGCGATCAAGAGCGCCGAGGCCCACAATCTGCCGGGCCCGCTCGATCGCTGGCGCAAAATTCGCGAGCGCATCCATAACGACGTGTGTGCGCACGGCTTCAATGACGAGCTTTCCAGTTTCGTGCGCAGCTACGGCTCGAAGGAACTCGACGCCAGCCTCTTGTTGTTGCCGGCGATCGGATTTCTGCCGCCCCAGGACCCGCACATCATCGGAACCATCGAGGCGATCGAGCACAGGCTGATGCACGACGGGCTGGTGCGCCGCTACGACACCGGGACATCCGATGACGGGCTGCCGGCCGGCGAGGGGATGTTCCTGGCCTGCAGCTTCTGGTTGGCCGATGCCTATCTCATGCTCGGTCAGCGCGACGACGCGGTGCGACTGTTCGAGCGGCTATTGTCATTGCGGAACGAATTGGGGCTCTTGAGCGAACAGTATGAGCCGTGCACGCGCCGTCTGGTCGGAAATTTTCCGCAGGCCTTTTCGCATCTCGCGCTGGTCAATACCGCGAGCAACCTCGCCCACAACCGCAAGCCGTGCGAGCAGCGTTCGCAAACCCGCGTCGCCGATAATTCCTTGAATGCGGTCCCGCCGACTTGAGGTGCTTGAGCCTGTCGAAAATTTAACTCGGGTGGCAACTGAGGCAGAACCGCGCAATTCTTGTATTTTATAAAGTCTATCCGCACGCCCACAATGAACCAATTCGCGGCGAGATCGTTGCACTTGTGGGGGTGACCTATTCGGCGAGAGCCGAGGCTCCCTTTCGTGACGACCTGCTGCTCCTTCAGCCCGGACGCCGCATTAGGGCCTTGGCGCCGATTTAAATCTTTCGGCACCAGGGAGGAAGCATGGCCGTCCGAGATTACGCTCCCACTCTCGACAGCGATGGGAAGACAGCCGACCACCAGCTAGCGAAAGGCGGTCATCTGACATTGCCGGGCGATCGTTCGATTGATGAGCTTTGCATTAACACGATTCGTACTTTGTCGATGGATGCGGTGCAGCAAGCCGATTCCGGCCACCCCGGTACGCCGATGGCCTTAGCACCGGTGATTTATACGTTGTGGCAGCGTTTCCTGCGGTTTGATCCGGACGATCCGATCTGGCCGAACCACGACCGATTCGTGCTGTCCAATGGGCACGCCTCGATGCTGCTGTATGCGATGCTGCACCTCACCGGCGTCAAGGCGGTTGACT
>JBARNC010000114.1:0-2607 GCA_049802775.1 Pseudolabrys sp.
GGGCTGACGCCCTCGCCAACCTGCCATACCGGGCAAGGTGGATCCCGAAAGGGGATGCGGCCACTTCGGCAACGAAACGGGTCGCAAGAGAATGTCAGCCTTCCTCGGATGAAACCGATGGAGGGTTTTTCATTTGGCGTGGCGCACCTGCGCGCTCGGGGAATTTACGTTCCAACTTGCCAACCCGTGCAGATCGCAGAACTGGCTAAAACGGAGACTTGAAATGACTTCATCCGACAAGCCGAAGCCGCAGGCATCAGCAAAGGTGCAGCACGGCAAGCCATCAGACACTCCACGCTTCCCGCGAATGTCACTGGAGGAGGCAAGAAAGCTTGGGATACCTACCGATCCCGTGTTGATCATTTCTCCAACGCCGAGACCGACTTCAAAAGATCAATCGGTCGGGCGTCCGCGACGTTTGCGATGAAAACCCCCAAAATAACTGGAAGGAAAATAGAAATGGGAAAACTTATAAATCACGGCTGGTCGACCTCCTCGGATGAGATCCCGCAGCCGATCTCAATTCTGATGGGCAGAAACTTGAGGAGGAATTCCGACGAAACCTCGAAGAAGCCGAAGCAAAAGCCAGAGAAAAAGAAACCGCCACCGAAAAAGTAAGCTCAGGTCCCGGCGAATCTTAAACGGACACCAACAAACTGGAAGAAGGATAGTGCCGATGGCTACGTTAAGAGATTCAAAACCCCCCGACCCGATGTACAGCGAAGGGCCGCAAAGCTATTCGCCACATTGGGGCCGCACGTTTCTCGCGTCGAAGATTCCTTCGCCAAAGCCCGTGGATGGAAATCCAACCGACCCAGATGAAAAAACCTGCAAAGCAAAAGCCTCACCGCGCTCGGCAAAGTAGAAGACGCGTTGCCGCTGAAAAAGGCGTTGAGAGCAAGCCACAGTCTGGCGATGCGCCGCCGCACTTTAATTTCCTAATGCGGGTCAAGGGATCCCTTCCTGAGACAATCGCCAAAAGCGATCTAGAGACGCTGAACTTGGGTCTAGGTTTTTTATTTGCTCGGCTGCGTGAGGCGAGACAGCAATACGACAAGGATGCAGACAGCGGGCGGGCTGCGTCAATCAATGCTCTTGGCGCCATGTGGCGATTCATTGCGCTCTTCAAGCTTCCGCTCGCGGAACTTTTGCACATGCCGATCCTCAAGTTACAGGAGGCTTTAGATGCGCTCGATCAGAACAACGTATTGCCGATCCTGAAGCCTGTCGCACGCCCTGGCCGCGCCCCTTCGAGTGATGCGTATACAGCGTTGCAAGGCCATGCGGCAGGCACAGTCATGCGTCTTCGGAAATTAGACCTCGATCCCAAACAGGCATGTACGCTTGTTGCAAAAGAGTTGGCCAAACTGGGGGTCCGGCCCCAGCGTGGAGCGAATGCCATCACGACCGATACGGTACGCCACTGGTGCGATGTTTTAGCTAGTGATGTAGGTAGACATGGAACGGCTGCGATGGTGTACGACTCAATGTTCACAGTTGAAGAGAACAAGAGATTTGACGCACTGCCGCACGCTAAAGCTCAGTCCTTTGCCCTCGCTTCGTTGCGCCAGTTCGTTCAAGAGATATTTCCCCAGCTACGTGCTACCGCAGAAAAACCCAGCTAACCCCTCCGTATAGCTGCGCGCCATGGGACGTAAGATTGCGTCACCTGCCGCTATCTCGCGGCACGGAGACACAACGATGGCCGACACCGAAACTTTTGACTCCTGCCGAATATGCGCGGATACGCCGGTGCAGTCTGCGAACCCTGGACCGCGAACGCGCCACCGGCTCCGGCTGTCCCTACGTGCGACTGGGCGCGAGGATTTTCTATCGGCGCAGCAACATTGAATACTACATCGAGGCACACGTGCGGGGTCGTCAAGACGGCCGCGAACCGGTTGTTGTCGGCCCAGCCGGCAACTCCTCCAGCATCAATACACTCGATAACGATGTAAAGCACCCCGAAGCCAATTCTTGGTTGCAGAACGATAGACGCCTTATTCAGCGTCGTATCACCGCAGCCGGAACACCCGTCAATGCGCGACGACAGGTCTCGTGGCGGCGGCGCCGTCGCGATCCGCCCAGCAAAAAATGTCATATTAACAGAAGCAAGTCATGAGCGGTTATTCGCAAGACCGCGCAGGCGTCGTCAGCAGGGCGGTGCTGCAAATCGTTACCCGTGAGTTGCGCGCTTGGGCCGACGGCGAGCCCGACGCAGATATTGCGGCCGTGTGTCCCGAAATCGAGTCGATTTTGCGCAACGAATTCCAAGAAATTGCGTGTCAAGTGCGCGACGAGATCGCGGTCACCGACGACTAGCGTGAGGCGCTAAGCGCGCCGGCGCATTCCGGCAATGCACTGAAAGGAACTGCCAATGAAAAAGGCTGATGTATTCCCTTCGAAGTATCTGAAATGCGACGACCTGAATGGCAAGCCAATTACCGTCACGATCGGCCGCGCGCCGCTCGAGACGTTGAAAAGCCCTGACGGGAAGGAACAAGAGAAGATTGTTCTTTATTTTCGCGGCGCAAAGAAAGCTCTGCCGCTCAATATGACGAACTGGGATGCCTGCGCCGAAATTTGTGGCGAGGATACTGAGGTCAG
>JBARNC010000115.1:0-3058 GCA_049802775.1 Pseudolabrys sp.
GAAGGGATTCGAACCCTCGACCCCGACCTTGGCAAGGTCGTGCTCTACCCCTGAGCTACACCCGCATCCGTTAGATATTTGGCCGAAAAGCGATATCGGCCGCCAAGCCCGATCCTATAGCCAAAAGCGGAGCCTAAATGCAACCATGGCAAGAGGCCTGTTACCGGCGCCGGCTTAACCTTTCCAGCGCGGTCGCGGTTTCACCGGTTCGCTTTGCCGCCTTGGACAGAAGCCGCGAAACCCCGCGATCACAGTCACACGGCATTCTTCAAGCGTGAGGAATTGGCAATCTTCGGAGATGTCGCTGCCAAAATTGCGGATCGCACACCAAGGCCCTGCGACAACTTGCGCCAAGCTTGAATCAGCGAAGTGGACGCCGGCCAATGGCGGTCACCAGAACAATGCGCAGCATTGTCAACCTCATCGGTTTTCCAGCGGCACAACAACGCCTGGCTGCAAAATCAGGTGTCAGTCGTTTTGAACCCGGCGCTTGTGGCGCACGTGCGACTTGGGCGCCGGCCCTATCCACCGCGGGTTCGGGTTACAAAAGCCGCGATTACCGGCCACCACATTCGGCCGGCATGTTTCTATCGACGAATATTGGCAGTCTTCATAGACCGAACCCTGGCCAAGCGAGATAATCGCGCACCAAGGGCCCGCGGCTGCCGCCGCGGGATGCGCAGAAAACGACACAATGGCAACGGTGGCTGCCGCAATCAGAGCAGTGCGCATCTTACCTCTTACCGGTTGCCTGATTGATAATAACACCGGTTCAACCCGGAATATTGCACCGATGCCAATTACTGCCGAACAGCTCTTCGCCGCGCTCGATGCCCTCAGCATCGTCCATTCGACGGTGGAGCACCCTCCCTTGTTCACAGTTGAGCAATCGCGAAGCTTGCGCGGGCAGATTCCAGGTGGCCACACCAAGAACCTGTTTTTGCGTGATAAGAAATACGCAATTTATCTCGTCGTCGCACTGGAAGATGCAGACATCGACCTGAAGGGGCTACACCGGCGCCTGGGCGCGACCGGGCGTTTTTCATTCGGCTCCGCCGATCTGTTGCGCGAGGTCCTGGGCGTGGCGCCCGGCGCGGTCACCCCGTTTGGCGCTATCAACGATACGCAAGACCGCGTGACCGTGGTGCTCGACGCCGCCATGATGGAGCACAAGACCCTGAACTATCACCCGCTGGTCAACACCATGACCACGTCGATAAAGCGCGAAGACCTTGTGAAATTCCTCGAATGGACCGGCCATATGCCCCGAATCGAGCGTCTTTCGGGCCGCGCCTCGAACATGCCTTGATGATTGCGTTAGCTTCCCGGATAACCCATCTAATCCGAAATGGAACTCTAGTATTCGGGCCATTCGTGGCCGGATGAGGCGAGGGAATATGCTGCAAGACGGCGGGGCAATGACAGCAACCGAGGTGGTCAAAGACACGACCACACAAGGTTTTATGAAAGACGTGATCGAGGAATCCAGACGCCAGCCCGTGCTGGTGGATTTCTGGGCGCCTTGGTGCGGGCCCTGCAAGCAGCTCACGCCTGTCCTGGAAAAGACCGTGAAAGCCGCCAAGGGCAAGGTCAAACTCGCCAAGATGAACATCGATGAGCATCCGGCGATCCCTGGCCAGATGGGTATCCAGTCGATCCCTGCGGTCATCGCCTTTTCAAATGGCCAACCGGTCGACGGTTTTATGGGCGCGTTGCCCGAGAGCCAGGTGGTCGCGTTCCTGGAGCGCATCACCAAAGGCGCAGTCAGGGCCGAGGAAAAGGATTTGCTGAAAGCTGCCGATGCTGCGCTGATTGAAGGCAACGCCGCCGGCGCCGCCGAAATCTACGCACAGCTGCTTGCGGAAGACAGCGCCAACGTCCATGCGCTCGCTGGGCTCGCCCGCTGTTACGTCGAAACCGGCGCGCTCGAACAGGCCAAGCAAACGCTCGCCCTCGTGCCTGAGGCCAAGCGCAACGAAGCCGCAGTTGCCGCAGCGCGCGCAGCGCTTGAGGTTGCCGAGCAGGCCAAGTCGCTCGGGCCCTTGGCAGAGCTCGAAGAAAAAGTGCTCGCCGATCCGCTCGATAATCAGGCGCGCTTCGATCTTGCTGTCGCGCTCAACGCCAAGGGCAAACGCGAGGACGCCGTCAAACATTTGATCGAAATCGTCAAGCGCGATCGCAAATGGAACGACGACGGTGCGCGCAAGCAGCTCGTGCAGTTCTTTGAAGCGTGGGGCGCGACCGATGGCGCCACAGTGGACGGCCGTAAGCGTTTGTCATCTATTTTGTTCTCGTAAGGGTTCGCCCCGGCGACGGCACCGAAGAGTAAAGCGAATATGCCGATGAACGCTCAATATCGCGGGCCGATCGAAATGCCCGGGGTAATCCCGGTATTTCCACTCCCAGGCGCATTGCTTTTGCCGCGTGGACAAATGCCGCTCAATATTTTCGAGCCGCGTTATCTATCCATGATCGACGACGCATTGCGCGATGGTCACCGACTGATCGGCATGATCCAACCGGACGCCGCTCATGGCGGTCCGGCCGACAAGCCGCGACTTTACAAGATCGGTTGCGTCGGGCGGATCACGCAGCTGGCCGAGAGTGGCGATGGCCGTTATTTGATCGAACTCACTGGCGTTGCGCGTTTCCGCGTCGAAGAGGAGCTCAAAGTCGCCACGGCATACCGGCAATGTCGCGTGACCTACGCGCCGTTCGCTGACGATTTCATCGCGCGCAAGGGCGAGAATGCCGTCGATCGCGCGGCGCTGCTTGTGGCGTTGACCGATTTTCTCAAAGCCAATGATCTGAAGGCCGATTGGGAAGGGATCGAGAAGGCGCCGAACGAAGCCCTAGTCAATGCGCTGTCGATGATGTCGCCCTATGGCACGGCGGAAAAGCAGGCCCTGCTGGAAGCGCCCGACCTGAAAACCCGCGCCGAAATTCTGATTGCTATTACCGAAATCGAGCTTGCCAAGAAAAACACCGAAGGCGAGCCACAGCTGCAGTGACCAGCCTGGTCGTGCTATAAGGGTGGCGAATTCGCCGAGAATAAATC
>JBARNC010000116.1:0-2256 GCA_049802775.1 Pseudolabrys sp.
AGCGCCTTCTTGTTTTGCACTGCACTGTTGGTCGCTTGACGGAATCTGCCTTGGGGCGCGTTTCATGTGAGTTCGGTCAGCTCGACTGGACGTCAGACCGCGTAGGCATAAGCTGATGCCCCAGAGAGCACGGTGCGACGGGTTGCAACGACCGCGCATGTACGCGGCGGCGGCCGCGACGGTTCCGGCCAACATCACGGGGAACACGTTTCTGCCGCTCCACCCCGGGGCCATTCGCTACTACCGACAGATTGGTGTCGCTGGACTATCGGAATGAATGCGCGGCAACGCCGGCGCGGCCGGCCAGGTAAGAATCATGTCTGACGAGCTTGCATTGCGCAATGCCTCCGAGACCGCGCCCGCCCGCAAGTTGACCGCGGAGCCCACGAGTTTGCTCCATCACGTCATCGTCGTGGGCGGCGGAGCCGCGGGCTTGGAGCTCGTCACGCGCATCGGCGACAAGCTTGCGAAGCGCAAGAAAGTACAAGCCACCTTGATCGACCGTTCGCGCGAGCACCTGTGGAAGCCGCTGCTGCACGAGGTCGCTGCCGGAAGCATGGATGTGGGCCACCACGCGTTGGATTACCTCGCGCAAGCCCACTGGCACCATTTTCGCTACCGCTACGGTGAGATGATTGGGCTCGATCGGAGGCAACAGGAGGTGCACCTTGCGGCCACCTACGACGACGAAGGCAACCAGATCACCGAACCGCGCTCGTTTCGCTACGACACATTGGTTATCTCCGTCGGAAGCATTAGCAACGACTTCAATACTCCAGGCGTGAAAGAGCACGCCATCGCTTTGGACACAGCGCAGCAAGCGATACGTTTTCACCAGCGGCTCGTTAATGCCTGCATCCGGGCACACGCGCAACCCGGTCCGGTGCGACCGGGGCAGTTGCACGTGACCATCATCGGAGCAGGCGCCACGGGTGCGGAATTGGCTGCCGAGCTGCATCGCACTACGCGAGAGGTGGTGGCCTACGGCCTCGATCGGATCGATCCCGCAAAGGATCTGCGCATTACCCTCATCGAAGCCGCCGATCGCATCTTGCCGGCACTGCCTCTGCGAATCTCCGAAGCCACCACCAGGCTGCTGACGGATCTTGGGGTCGATGTCCGACCCAATGCAAAGGTCAGCCAGGTTCGACGCGACGGGGTTCAACTCAAAAGCGGGGATTTCATCCCATCCGAGCTCGTCGTGTGGGCGGCGGGTGTGAAGGGACCGGATCTGCTGAGCGATCTTGATGGCCTCGAGGTCAATCGCAACAATCAGCTGATCGTCACCCCCACCCTCCAGACCACGCGCGACTCTAACATCTTTGCGATCGGCGACTGCGCTTATTTGCTGCCTGAGGGCCAGACGAGACCGATTCCGCCGCGTGCTCAGGCCGCTCACCAGCAGGCGTCCCACCTCGTCAGGCAGCTGAAACGACAGCTCGTAGGCAAGCCTCTACAGCCATTCGTGTATCGAGACTTCGGTTCGCTCGTGTCGCTCGGCGAGTACAGCACGGTCGGCAGTCTGATGGGTTTCCTCGTCGGGAAAAGCATGCTGATCGAAGGCTACTTTGCCAGACTGATGTACCGGTCGCTTTATCTGATGCATCAGACGGCCTTGCATGGGCCCGCCAAGGTCGCCCTCGACACCATAGCGCGGGCTCTCACCCGCCGCACCGAGCCACATGTGAAGCTGCATTGATTGCTCGTGCTCGTCTATACGGCGCTGGTTCATTGGACTTTCCGCGGCAAGGCGCGTCTGGGCGAGGGATATTACCAAAAAGCGTATAGGCTGACGGATTAGACGTTCAGCATAGCCGTTCTGCCACGGCGATCGAGGTGAGATCGGTCGATCGCGGATACCCATCGCCCTCACCCGGGACGCCATACGCCAATCCAGGCCGGATGGGATTTCCGGTAAGGACAACGGTGCTGATGTCCAGCGGAAGGCCTCGGTGATCTGTCGGGCCAGCCATTCAGCCGTCGGATGTCGTGTCACCTCTATCCATAAAAGTTGCTGCCGGCCGTGGCCCAGAACCAGGAACGCAAACAAGCGATCAAAGGTCAGGGTCGGAACCACACGCAGATCAATGGCGGCGATCGCCTGCGCGTGGCGCGCATCGATATGGTGCGACCGACTTCACGCCCAGGGGGCTGCCAAATCCAAGACAACTCATAACCCCTGCGAATGCATTGAGATGTCCGCTTTGGGTCATAAGCAGACATTGTAATAAGTCCGCGCGATGTCCGCTTTACCCC
>JBARNC010000117.1:0-4739 GCA_049802775.1 Pseudolabrys sp.
GGCTTGTAGGTAACAACCTGTGTCCAATTGTGAAGTAAACATGAGTAACATCACCGATATTCGCGAGATGAAGGCGCGCATTACCGTGTTCGGGGTCGGCGGCGCCGGCGGTAATGCTGTCAACAACATGATCGCGGCAGGCCTGCAGGGCGTCGAATTCGTCGTCGCTAACACTGATGCGCAAGCGCTCACCAAGTCCAAGTCCAAGCGCATCATCCAAATGGGCGCTCGTGTGACCCAAGGTCTCGGCGCCGGCTCGCAGCCCGAACTGGGGCGCGCCGCAGCCGAAGAGGCAATCAACGCGATCCGGGAACATTTGACCGGCTCGCATATGATGTTTGTGACCGCCGGCATGGGCGGCGGTACTGGAACCGGCGCGGCTCCCGTTATTGCTGAGGCAGCGCGTGAGCTTGGCATTCTCACCATTGGCGTAGTCACCAAGCCGTTTCACTTCGAAGGCCAGCGCCGCATGCGCCTTGCCGAAGCCGGCATTGCGGAGCTGCAGAAGGTGGTGGACACGCTGCTGATCATCCCAAACCAGAACCTATTCCGTGTGGGCAACGAGAAAACCACGATCGCCGACGCCTTCGCCATGGCCGATCAGGTTCTTTATGCGGGTGTGGCCTGCATCACCGACTTGATCGTCAAGGAAGGTCTAATCAATCTCGACTTTGCGGACGTGCGCGCGGTCATGCGCGAGAAGGGCAAGGCGATGATGGGGAGGGGCGAAGCTTCCGGCGAGAAGCGCGTGCTCACCGCCGCTGAGGCTGCAATTTCCAATCCACTGATCGAGGACCCCTCCATTAAGCGCGCCAGCGGCCTATTAATCTCCATCACCGGCGGCAAGGACCTGACGTTATTCGAGGTCGACGAAGCCGCGACCCGCATCCGTGAAGAGGCAGACCAGGATGCCAACATCATCGTCGGCGCCACCTTTGACGAAAGCCTTCAAGGCATCGTCCGCGTCTCGGTGGTAGCAACCGGCATCGACAACACTGGCGCGGCGTCACAGATCCGATCTGCCGAATGCGCACTCACAGAACTCGCCGGCAAGCTGCGCAACGATAGCCGTCGCATCGCCGATCCGATCGAGCCTCGTGAGACGCAGCCGCAAATCGAGCGTTCACCGCAGCGCCCGATGGCCCGCCTATTCAGGCGACCGGCGGAGCTCGTTTCAAAGTATGCGCGTCAGGCGTATGATCGGTCATCTGACGTGCCCAACTCGATCGAGGAGGAGGTTCTCGATATCCCGGCTTTCTTGCCCGCTAGGCCGACTGAGCCATCGTTAGAACCAAAAATAACTCATTCCCAAGCTGCGTAAGTAGACTGTCGGTTCCGAAAACTCCATCCGTAGGATTCGCCCGCGGTTCAGAACATGATTGTTGAATGTTCGCAATTGCCTTCCTTTTCGTCCGCGTGCTTTGCGACTGCTTCAAGTCGCGACGACGGCTTGAAGCCGAAATCCTGGCGCTGCGCCATCAACTCAAAGTCCTGCAGCAGCGCGCGCCACGTCGGCTATATTTGACCTGGGCTGATCGCGCTCTGTTCGTATGGCTCTATCGCGGCTTTCCGCGCATTCTTGACGCCATAACGATCGTCAGACCTGAGACGATCGTGCGTTGGCATCGCAAAGGCTTCAGTGCGTTCTGGCGATGGAAATGCCGCCCTCTCGGGGGCCGACCGCAGATCGACAAAGAAGTGCGCGACCTTATCCGAAGAATGAGCTTCGAGAACCCGTTCTGGGGTGCGCCGCATATCCACGGCGAGCTTCTGAAAAACTCGGCTTCGACGTCATCCAGTCGACAGTCTCGAAGTACATGGTACCTTTTGCCAAGTCTCTATCTATTTCCGCTCTGTTGAGCTGCTTGTGAGACTTCTGGAGTTTTTCCAATCGATTTAATAGGTGCTGTATTTTTCCAACAGTTAGCGTTCGCCCTTCAATCTTCGTAATTTGTGCCGGCGGCGGCCCGTTTGAGTTCCTCGGGTGAAACGCCGAACCTATGAGACCAATAGTGCAGCTCTTGGTGGTCGTGGACGTTGATGCGTTTCCGATCAACGGCAGTTTTTGAATGATTGTCCGACATGTCGGTTCCCCCGAAGCAAAGAGACAACGCATTGCTTCAAAGACGTCGTTCCGCTTCCGGCTTTGGTCGCAGGGGTCCGGCCCTCTTCAAGCGGTAGCGACAAAAGTCAAGCCGCGCGCTGCCAGTCCATCACGAGGGCGATCCACGCGTGCTGCTCAGGGTCGAGGCGCAGCGCATACGGCGACCAACCTCGCCTGCGAAGCGCCATCGACACGTCGGCGGCGTCGACGTTCTCGGACACGGTGAAACCCGCACTGCGGCGTCCCTTCGGCGTATCCACGAATACTCGGCGACGACGATGTGGCATCGACTCACCATTGCGAACGGTCGCGTCAACGGGCGCGAGCGACCGCCGGCCTCAAAATAAACTATCGGATGGAATGAGACCCGGCGCCGGGCGAGCCCGCGCGACTGTCCTATATGTAGGAAGGCCCGATTATTTTCCAAGAGTCTGCTAGCGCTGCTGCATCGCAAAAATCTGCTAGGCGCGGAATGTCCGCTATTGGCCACAAAGCGGACATGCGATTGACGCCAGCTAATGTCCGCTATTGGGGGTAAAGCGGACACTGGTTCGTTGACGGGGGAGTGTCGCCGCACAGCGCATGGCAGCAGAGCGCGGTATGCCCGAATTGCCCTTGTTAAGTCGGCGCCGCTGCCTATGTCCAAATCCTAACCTAGGCATCCCCGGTTGTCCCCAGCTTGTGACCTGGGCGTTCGGCGGCTTCCAGTTCCCTTGAGCTGGAGCTGCGCACGGCGTGATTGTGGTGGTGAGCCGATCTGAGGAGGATCGTCAGATGTGGTTCTATGTTGTGACGTGGCTTCCATTACTGTCAATCAGCTTGACCGCTGCAATCTGCTTCGGCGTAGCATCGTTTGTTATGGGACAGGCAAAACTTCGGACTGGACCGTTTTGAGAATGTTTTGTTTATCGACGTTCTGTCCTGTTCAAATTTTCGTCCCCGCGGTGCCAGAATTGCGGAGCCAGAATGATGATGACCGGCATCGAGCCAATGGGGCTAGGCAGCGATCGGCGCACGTTCGAATGCGATAAATGCGGTCATGAAGAAGAGTTGCTTGTCAAATTCTGATAAAGCCGCCGCAAAGCCTACATCAGAAGGGAGGCCCGGAGGGCGAATCCAAATTCCTTAGCCTTCAACATCCGTTCCATTAAGGGGACCGCCAATGACAATACTGAGCGAACACAACCGCCATCCCGGTTTTTTGCAAAGCAGTTAACTAACGCTCTTCGGCGCGGCGATAATGGTGCTTCTAATTTTCGCGTGGAGCTACGCATTAGAACCGGCGTATTTCACTTCAGTTGGGCTCTTTCATTGGTCTGCCACCGGCCTGCCGCGATAACGGCGAGCCAATGACCGGATCCCGTCTCACGGCAAGGAGTTATCGATCATGCCCTCAATAACCTCAATAAAAAAAGAGCGCGCCGAACGCTTGTTTCGGTGGAAGCAGGAAGGCGTGAAAGCAGCCTCCGCATATGAGGCTAAGGAACAGGCAACTCGCCTACTCACTGCCAAGCTACGCGCCGAGCGGTTGGCGCGCGAAGCAATCAGTGGCAAGCCTGACCGGAAGAAGGTCGCGAAACCGTAAGCAAAAAGCCACTGGCCGGCCGCGATGGGCCACGACATTGAAATTCAATTTCGAAAAAGTGGTTGCCGAGGTTTGGGCTAATAAAAGAGTGTCTGTCAGGACATGCTGTTCTCGCGGTCATCTCGCCTGGGCTAAAAGTCCTGTTTGAGCGCGTCGGCAAGCCTGAATCGTCGGTCCGGCGGGGCGGGGGAACAGCGAACAAATACGAGGCCTTGACCAGCTAGGTCGCGAATGACCCATTCCGGACATTCCATCCGAATTCAGGCATTTAAAAATTTTCTTAGAATGCCGAAATGCTATGATTTGAACTCATGTTCCCGAATGTGATTGGAGATCAAGCGAAGAGGTGCTGCTATGAAACGCAAAGCAAAGCCACCTTTTGATTCCAAAACCTTTCTCGCCAAGGCGAATGTGGGAAGGAGCATCTCCAAATATCGAAAAAACCAAATCGTTTTCTCACAAGGCGATCCGGCAGATTCCGTCTTTTATATCCGTGACGGCAAGGTCAAGGTCACTGTCATTTCCGAGCAAGGCAAGGAAGCCGTCGTCGCAGTCCTTGGGTCGGATGAATTCTGCGGCGAAGGTTGTCTGACCGGCCAGCTGCGCCGCGTGGCGACGGCTGCGGCAATGACGGAATGTGAGATTATGCGGCTTGAGAAGGAGGCCGTTGTCCGCGTCCTCCATAACGAGCCAGCGTTTTCGGAGATGTTCATCTCCCATCTGTTGGCTCGGACCCTCCGCGTAGAAGCGGACTTGGTCGATCAACTGTTCAATTCGCCAAGCGACGCTGGCGGAGATGATCGGCACCAGCGGTCTCGTGTGAGCCATTTCATGAACAAATTTCGGGAATTGGGCTTCATAAAGTACAACGGCACCTTGGAAGTTCACAGCTCGTTGTTAAGCGTCGTTTTGCACGATCAACCGCAAATCAATAGATAAATGTGAGCAATTTTATACAGACTACTGCCGTCAATGGGCGCAGTCTTGTTTTTGATCGAGCCGCTGTCGCAAGGCGACCGGGCTTTCAATTCAACTTACCCAGCGGAACCC
>JBARNC010000118.1:0-4926 GCA_049802775.1 Pseudolabrys sp.
AGCTCGCCGTGACATCCGCCGCAGCTCGCCGCGGCGGCCTTGCCGGCGGCCTGATCGCCGGCGGCTGGCGTTTTGGCGCGTGCCGGCTGCTGCAGCGCGTAGAAAAGTGCAAGATTGTTGATCGCCATGTCGCTTACCGACATCAGCATCGCCTTCATCGTGTCATTTTTGCGCTGGCCGTTCTTATACGCCTTCATCGTGTCGACTAGATATTTCGGGTCAAGCCCGATCAGGCTCGGGATGCCGGGAATCTCGGTGACGCCGGTGTTGCCGTGGCAGCCGGCGCAGGCCGCCACCGCTACGGTCTTGCCAGCTTGCACTGGATCGATATTGACAGTTGGAGCGGCGGCGGTTGGCGCCGCCGGAGGATCGAGGCTAGCGAGATAAGCCGCCACTTTGACGAGCGCATCATCGCTCAGGAACTTGACGGCGTTGTTCATGGCACTGTCGCCGCGGGCACCGGATTGGTAGGCCTTCAGCTCCGTATAGAGATATGCCCCGCGCTGGCCCGCAAGGTTGGGGACGCCGGGATTGGAACTGATACCGTTGGCGCCGTGGCAGCCGGCGCAGGAATTTTGCACGAGCCGTTTCCCTTCAGCGACCTCATCCGGCATAGCGTACAGAGGGCGAAGATCATTAGCACCGCCAGAGGCGGCGACAGGTTGAGCGGCCGCAGGTGGACAATTGTCCACGATCATTGCGCCGGCAGCAAATATGAAACCGATCAGGAAAAGAGAAGGCACGCTTCGTTTCATCAACATCCGCTCGATCTGAGTTTCGTCATATTAACGCTGCCAACACGTTTCACCTCTAGGGCCTTATCAACCATGCACAGCAAGATTGCCCCTGTCGCAGTCCCTCTTTGCGTCTACTTCGCTGGCAGGTTCGCGTAGTATGACGCGATACTCTCGATGATGGAATCGCTATAGGGCACGCTCATATTGTGCATCATCGAGTTCCCACGCTTGCCGTCGCGATAGGCCCGCAATGCGAGAACGAGATAATCCTTGTCCTGCCCGTTGATGATCGGAATCGCCAGCGCGGGATTGTTGATGTTGCCGGCATGGCATCGATTGCACTTGTCAGTAATGTCCTTGATCAGCGTTTGTCCGCTTTCCGCAGGCTTCGATTTCTGCGTCGTGTAAAACGCGACAATATTGTCGATATCCTGATCGCTTAGTTCAGAGACCAAGCGCGACATAAGTGCATGCTTGCGCGTAGTACGGTAGGCCTTGATCGCTTGCGTCAGGTATTGCGGATCCTGGCCGGCGAGGCTCGGCGTTGCTGAGTCCGTACTCACGCCATGCGACCCGTGGCAACCGCCGCATACGGCGGTCTTCGGTTCGCCGGCTGCCGCATCGCCGGCCGGCGGCGCGCTTCGCTGCGCCGGCGTCTGCGACGCGAAGAACATCGCCGCGCTTTCAGTATCGAGCGCGCTCATTTTGCGCAGCATCGGATCCATTGGCGCCGACTTGCGCGCGCCGGTCAGATACTCGTGCGTCGCCGTGACGAAATAGAGCGGCTGCTGTCCTGCGAGGCTGGGTGTGCCAGGGGTCGTGCTGTTGCCATCCGCGCCATGACAGCTCGCGCACTCCGCCGCCACCGCCATGCCGCTCTCGTAAGGAGAGAAAACATGTGTTTTCACCGCCGGGATCGGGGGCAAGCTCGCGTAAAAGGCGGCAACACCCCGGGTCTGGTCCTCGTTTAGATCGGCCGCGATCGCACGCAAGGCGGCGTGGACGCGCTTGCCTTCCTTGTATTCCTGCAGCGCGGCCATGATATAGCGCTGGCGCTGTCCGGCTAAGTTCGGAATGCCGGCGGCGACTCCCTTACCGTCGAGACCATGACAGCCTTTGCAGTCCTTATCGGCCACGACCCTGCCCGCACTAATGTCCGCCGCACTTTGCTTTTCGGGCCCGCCTTGGTCCGAGCAGCCAATCAGCGCAACCGACAAGAACATGGCGAGCAGCAGATGTTTCATGGGAAGCCCCAGTATTGATACGGTGTTATCGCTGTTCGCGGCACCATTAGCCAACAAGCAGATGGCGGGTGAAGCCGTTAATCACCATGGCGAGCAGCAGCAGGCCACAGGCCATCAGCGTAAAGCCCAGGATCTTGGACGCGCGCGTCATCGGCTGTGATGGCGCATCGACCAGATACTTCGATAACTCCCCGCCCGCGACCAGGCGATTATACTCAATGAGATGCTCGCGCTTGAACTCCTCAAGCGGCATCACGCCCGTGAACATGAGGATGTCGAGCGGGAATTTGTCGGGCCGCCAGTGGTTGTTGAAGAAGTGCACGGTGAACAGGAACCCGGCGGCCAGAACCGCTTCCTCGCCGTGGAAGATGGTGGCGACATTGAACACCCAGCCCGGCAGGTAAGTGGCGGTCAGCCCCTTGAACCACAGCATGGCGCCACTGGCCCCGATGATGGCGACGCCCCAGAACGGCGCCCAGTAATCGAATTTCTCCCAATAGGTCCAGCGGTCGAGCTGTGGCTTGGGCGCCAGACCAAAGAACCATTTGAACATGCCAATGGCGTCCTTGAAGTCGGACCAGCTTGGGATCATCGAATCGGGGCCAAACCAGCGGAAAGTCTTCCAGCTGCGTCCGATGCGGAAGGTCACGTAGGCGAGGTGCCAGAAGAAAATTCCAACGAAGGTGGCGGCGAAAATGCGGTGTACCCCACCAGTGACGCGCGGGCCGCCGAACAGCTTGCTAATGATGGGCGCCCATACCGTATCGGAAAATAACAGCGTCATACCCGTGAGCACCAGCATGATGACGCAGATGGCGAAGGCCAGGTGCGCGATGCGCCAAATCGCGGGCCAGCGCCGGTAATATACGACTGGTTCGCCGCCGTTGCCTTTTAGCGCATCGGTGTGCACATGCGGCCGGCTCTTGTTCTGCTGATGGTCGCGCAGTTCGCGGTAGTACCAAAGCGCCGAATGCGTCCAGAAGAATGTGAAGACGCCGCCGAGCAGCAGCAGCATGAACTTGGACGCGAGCCAGGTGTAGGGATAACGAAACAGATCTTTGTCGTTGGCATGCGGCTGGAACTTCACGAAACCCGCCGTCGCGTCGAGATGGCACTTTTGGCAAGTCTCCAGGCGGTTGGTCGGGTGCACGCTCGATGCCGGATCGTCGACGCGCTGGATCGTGTGAAATCCGTGGCAGTCGAAGCACTTGGCGGTGAAGGCGTAGCCCAGCCTACTAACCTGACCGTGGTAGGTCCCCAGATAGGACTTCAATTGCTCCTCATGGCAATTGCCGCAGTTCTTGGTAATCAGCAGCCGGGTGGTGTCGAGCGACACGTCCTGGACGTCGTGCGTGGAGTGGCAGTCCGAGCAGACCGCCGCCTTTGCATTGCCGTTCTGCAAGGTCTCCTTGCCGTGCACCGAGGTCTTATAGGCCTCGAGCTCTTTGGTGTGGCACGCGCCGCACGTATACGGGAGATTGAGCCGCCACCAGTTTCGGTTGGGGCTACCCTTCGGATAGATGTAGTGGGCATCGTGGCAATTGTAGCAAGTGGCATTGGTGTGCGACTGATCTTCCTTGTTTGGCTGCGCGTGGATCGACTTCATGTAGCGGCCGATCATCTGGACGACACCACTCAGCTTGGCGATTTCATCGGCCTTGTTCTCGTCCTTCGCGTTTTCCAACAAATTCTCATGGCAATTGACGCAGCTGACTTTCACCTCGACCTTTTCGTGCGGAACCTTGGTGATGTTGGTGTGGCACTCGACGCACTGCCGCTTGCCATGCACGCTGCCCAGGAAGCGGTCTTTCAGCACCATCGGGAATCGCGTCTGTCCGGGTGTCTTCGGCAGCTCGAATCCCTCCAGGCCATGACAACCAAGGCAGATATCGTTGGTGAGCTTGGGGGCAGCCTGATCTGCCGGCGCGTTTTGCGCCCGCGCGGCCGGGGCCCATAGACCGGCAGTCGCGATGACCGAAACCACGCCTGCAACAAGCCACATCGCGGGCCGCGCGGCGCAGGCTACGACGCCAATATCCTTGGCGGCGCTGATTGGCTCGGTCATGATCTTCCTGTCTTGGCTGGCCGTTCGCAACCGTATGATCATGATCGAAAAATCGACCGCTTTCTACCCTAGCCTTACCCTCTGTTGGCTGAGGTCTTTTTGATTGAAATCAAAAAACCGTATTGTTGCCAAAGCCCACCCCCGCGCAACGTGGCGCGACCCGCCGGGGTATAAATTATATGTCATGCTATACGAGAAGGCTTGGTGGGAGAATATGACACGCACACCATTGAGCGACTGCCTAACGCTTGCGGCTCGCAACGCTAATTCCAACAGCGGTGCTAGGAATTGCGGTACCCCAACTCGAGACTGCCCCAGTGAATTATGTGGGATTCACGAGGGTCTACAATTAGCAGGCAGTTCCCGAGGCGATTAGCGAGCGCAACGCTAGCATTGCGAACGTTCCGGCATTAACAAATCGCAACTTTTCAATGCGTTGCAGACGGCATCAGCCTCACTTGAGTGAAGCATAGTACGCGGCCACATTTTCGATATCCTGGTCGCTGAGTGCACTTACCATCCCCTTCATGACTGCATTGTCGCGCTTTCCGGATTTGTAATCCTTCATAGCTTGAATAAGCTGATCCTCTTTCTTGCCTGCCAATGCGGGGTTTGGTGCCACTCCTTGACCATTTGCACCATGGCAAGCGGCGCAAGCAGCAGTCTTGGCCTTACCTGCCTGTACATCTCCTGCTGCGTGGACTGGACTAACGGCACTAAGCGCAGCAATAGCAGCGATCGTGACTAGCGTCGTACGATTCATAGTCAGGCTCCATCATGTATCATTTCTAGTAACCAATTTTTTTAGTCTAGTCGAAGCGACTCCGATCAGGCTGCTGCCTCCTCCCAGCGGCAACAGTCGGACCATCACCAATAACAA
>JBARNC010000119.1:0-3385 GCA_049802775.1 Pseudolabrys sp.
ACTGCTGAGGCCGGGTAATGCCGGTGGAGGGAAGGGCCCTGACTTCTGGCGTGCTTTCGAAGTCGGCGAAGTCCGGGTGATTGGTGATGAGCCTAGCAACACCTGAACGGATCAGGAGCCTTCAGAGAAAGCTCTACTGTAAGGCGAAGGCGGAGCCTGCCTTCCGCTTCTACGCGCTCTACGACAAGATCTGTCGAGCGGACATCCTTGCTCACGCTTACGAGGTGGCTCGCGGCAACGCGGGCGCTCCGGGTGTAGACGGGAGGACATTCGAGCACATCGAGGCGTCAGGGCTGGCAGAGTGGCTGGCGGGTCTGCGAGAGGACCTCGTCGCGAGGACGTATCGGCCGGTGCCGGTGCGGCGGGTGATGATCCCAAAGCCGGGGGGCGGAGAACGCCCACTCGGCATTCCGACGATTCGGGATCGGGTGATTCAGACTGCCGCCAAGCTCGTGCTCGAACCGATCTTCGAGGCGGACTTCGAGGGCAGTGCCTATGGTTATCGTCCCCGACGCGGAGCAGGCGATGCGATCAAGGAAGTGCACCGGCTTCTCTGCCGGGGCTACACCGATGTCGTGGACGCCGATCTGTCGAAGTACTTCGACACGATCCCGCATGCGGAGCTGCTGCGTTGTGTAGCGCGCCGCATCGTCGACGGCGAAGTGCTGCGGCTCATCAAGCTGTGGCTGAAGACGCCGATTGAGGAACGGGGTGCTGATGGAAAACGGCGCCTGACTGGAGGCAAACGGAGCAGGTGCGGCACGCCGCAAGGCGGTGTCGTCAGTCCTCTGCTGGCCAACCTGTACATGAACCGGTTCCTGAAGCATTGGCGGTTCACCGGATGCGGTGAAGCGTTCCGGGCGCAGATCATCGCGTATGCCGATGACTTCGTCATCCTCAGCTGCGGTCAAGCGGTGGAGGCAATGATGTGGACGGAGGCGGTGATGACAAAGCTAGGGCTCAGCCTGAACGAGGCCAAAACTTCGATCAGGGATGCCCGGAAGGAACGCTTCGAGTTCCTTGGTTACTCGTTCGGGCCGCACCACTGGTGGAAGAATGGCCAGCGGTATCTGGGCGTGAGCCCATCCAAGAAGAGTGTGCAGCGGATCAGGGCGAAGATCAGCGCGCTGCTGGTACCCGGCAACAAAGGCTCATGGCCTGAGGTACGTGACCAACTGAACAGACTGCTGAGCGGTTGGTCAGCATACTTCAGCTATGGAACGCGTGTGCCGGCCTACCGGGCCGTTGACGCTCACGTCTATGACCGCGTGCGGCACTTCCTCTGCAGGCGTCACAATGTGAGCAGACGCGGCACCTCATGGTTCTCCTTTGGCGATGTGTTTGGAGAACTTGCGGTCCTGCATCTTATGCGCGCGCACAATGGACGCCCGCCGTGGGTCGTACGGTAATGTCAGTCGGAAAGCCGGATGCTGGAAATCAGCACGTCCGGTTTGATGAGCGGGGACGGGAAACGGAGCGGGGCTCTTCAGAGCACAGCCACCGCACCCGTCCTCGACTCTACCAAAACCAAACCTAGCCTCGCTGGGGCTTCTTCTGCAGCCGCACGCCAATCCCCCCACCTGCGTCGTCGTCCAGAAAGAGGATTCCGGCCTTTTCGAAGGCTGACTGAATCCGCATCAGCGTCGAGACATAGGCACTAACTGCCGGCAAATGGATTTTGAATCGTCAATTGATCAATCACTTGCCCCTGCTGCAGATCTTCCGTGTAGAGAATGGCACACCCGGCACGCACTGCCGCAGCGACGATCAGGCCGTCATAGATTGAAAATCCATATCGTTCGGCCATTTCGGGACCAAGGTCGTGGGTCTCTCGAAGGCCCGCCTCACAATAACAGCGTTGCACGTCGAGGTTCGGTTACACCGGTCTGTCGAACAGTCACGATACCGACCTGACGAGCGAGACCACGATATGGGTTCCCAATGAGGGTGGTGTCGTGTCCAATTTCGTCCGGCAGGCGCTCCGAAGCGAGTCTATCTACGGCGACGGCAAGCAGACGGAGCTGCGGCCAAGAAGACACTTGATTGGTCAGCTTCCCTCGAACTCAACAGCGGCAGGACAGGTCGTGCGAATGAAATTACGTTGGATGCTTGTTGGCTTACTGTTGCCAGTCGCTCTTGCGCAGCCATCCGATGCTATGACGCGAATTGCTGGCGACATGGGCGGACCGCTAGGGGACTACCTGCTCATGTTCGCGGCAATTCGCGATTCGGGGGAGCGGGTCATGATTGATGGAAGCTGTTTCTCTGCCTGCACTCTGGTAACGGCCCTAATTCCGAGAAATAAAATCTGCATCACCCAGCGAGCGATGCTTGGCTTTCATGCTGGTTGGTTTGAAAACAAGGCGGGGGAACGGGTCACCAGCCCAACAGGTACGCGGGTGCTGTATGAAATGTATCCGCCAATCATCCGAAATTGGATCGCTCGTCAGGGCGGCCTCGGCAAGCGCACGATTGTTTTAGAGGGACGCGAGCTGGCGGCCATCTATCGATATTGCAACTGATCTCGTACTGATGCGCGGAGAATTTCTAGAGTTCAATCGCGGCCGCACAAGCGTATGCACCGCGGTGGGCACTAAGAGCCATTCGTCAGTCTATGCTAAATTGCTTCAGGATGAACCGCGCGCTTCCGCCTGCCACATAAACGCCATGACCGGCGAAGGTACCCCCGAAGGTAAAACCGATGTTAGCCAGTTGCGATATGCAGTTGTTGAATTCGGCGGGAACTTCATTGCCGATCTTGCCAAACACCGATAGCCATTGCTCCGGCGACAGCGTGGCGGTCAGCGTAAACTCGCCATTCTTAAGCTCGACATAGGCCAAGCTCCACCAACGCTTGTATGGTTCTGCGGCCGTCAGCGTGTCGCCCTTCTGTTGCAGAAACAGCCGGACGCGGGCGGTTGCTGTGCCTTCCGTTGGTATGAACTGCGCGTTGCCGGTGATGGCAAAACGCATCGTGATGGTCTGACCAATCTTAACTGCGGGCGCAGACTTGTAGACGTAATGCACGCCGTTCTGCGATGGGAAATCGAAATACCAATTGCCTTCAATGCCCGACATGCGCGATGGCATGTTCGGGCTGTAGGCAATCGTCCAGTAAGTCGAGCTAGCCGTTTGCGCAGATGGGCCCTTATCGTTGCAAGTCGTCAGCAGCAATGCCGGAAGAACGATAGCGACCCGCATCATTGCGTGACCATCTCGATACCAACCACTGCGATTGGTCTTGGGATGCCGAATAACACACTTGGGTGTCCGAGAGCCTTGTGACGATTCGCAAGGGCCTTACCTAGTTGCTGCTGGCGGGGCAAGCAATTGAAGGACGATGTTCTGCAGCCTCGGCAACCTTCGGCGCACGACGTCTTATGGG
>JBARNC010000120.1:0-13900 GCA_049802775.1 Pseudolabrys sp.
ACCGTCGCTGGTTTGGGCCGCCCGGCAAATGCTCGAATGGCCTCGATGTCGATACGAACCTGCAGAACCCCAGGGTATCCGGCATCGGCGCGTGGGGAGCGGGAGAAGTCGACAGAAGCCGGAACCAAAAGATTTTTGACCAACGCCGCTTCGCGATCCGCGCAACGCCGGTCGTTCAGGAAAGCGGCGGAGGCGGCGGTTGCAAAGCCGACAACCGCGTGCCGCGAAATGCCAATGTCAGAATTCTTGTGCAATCCGGCGCCTGGTCCGACGTGGACATCGACGAAGATGGTAACGCCGACGGCGAAATAAGGACTTCCGATTTAACGTCCGATCTCGCGACGATGCCTCCTTGGGGATCATCGTCATAAGACGAGATTGCGCTGCGAAATGTCCGCTTATGACCCAAAGCGGACATCGGCTCGCCGCTCAATGACCTCTGCCTGAAGTCATGCCCCGCGCTTAAAATGTGCTAGTTTGAGTTGATACGACGCCTGGTCCTGAGCCTCGGGGGGAAAGCAATGACCGATTTAATGATGGATCGGCGGACGTTCGTCGGCGCCTTCGCGGGCGGTCTTGTCATCGTGCGGTCTGTCGCCGAGGCCCAGTCTGCCGCAAAGGTGTACCGGGTCGGCTTTCTTTTAGGTGCGACCGGCGAGTCGGTAGCGTCGTTGTTCCACGCGCTCGACGAAGGGCTGCGTGAGCTCGGCTACGTAGAGGGCCGCAACATCGTCTTCGAGCAGCGGTACGCGGATGGCAGGATGGAACGGCTGCCGGATCTTGCCGCGGAGCTGGTGCGGCTGCGGGTGGACGTGATCGTTACCGGTTCAAACTTACACGTCGCAGCCGTCCGGCGCGCGACCACGACGATACCCATTGTCATGGTATTCACCGCGGATCCCGTAGGAGCCGGCTTTGTCGCAAGCCTGGCCCGACCAGGGGGCAATGTCACCGGCTTGGCCGCTGACGCAAGCCCTGAGCTCTGGCCCAAGTACCTCGCCCTGTTGAAGGAGGTCGTCCCCAAGCTTTCGCGGGTGGGCGTGCTCGGGCAGGTATCGTCACAGGTCGGTTTCGCAGAGCTCGAGACAGCTTCGCGAAAACTCGATGTAACGCTCGAGGTCACCGATATTCGGACCCCGGATGACTTGAACGGTGCGTTCGACTCGATGGTCGCCAAGCAAGTCGGGGCTCTCCTGATCGTCGTCGGCCCGCTGACCTACTTGCTCCGGCAACCGATTGCGGAGGCGGCGCTCAAATATCGGCTGCCGGCAATCACCACCCTGAACGAGTTCGCGCAGGCAGGTCTGCTGATGAGCTACGGGCCGAATATATCGGATCTCTACCGGCAGGCCGCGATCTACGTCGACAAGATTCTCCGCGGAGCCATGCCCGCCGACTTGCCAGTCGAGCAGCCGACGAAGTTCGAGCTGGTTATCAATCTCAAGACCGCGAAGGCGTTGGGCGTCGACGTGTCCCTGCCACTGCAGCAGCGCGCCGACCGGATGATCGAATGAAACAGCTCATGTCCGCTTTTTGGCACTTAGCGGACATTGAGCCTGACCAGCATCCGAATTGTATGCTATTTTTCAATTATTGCCCGGTAGTTAGGACGTAATTCATGCGACGGCGTGAGTTTATCAGCGTTCACGCGCATGTTCACGTCGCCTCAACGTACCTGCGCCCCAAAATATAACCACGACTATCGCCGCAATGATCCACAATAGAGTTGAATAGAAGTTCGTCCAGCTGTCACATTGACGAGGTCAGGAGTTAAATTGGCCATGAAATGAAAAAGGATTGCCGCAAGCGTGCTTCGGTGAGTGTTGTTGAAAATCCATGTGAATATGACAGTAAACGGAATGACTTCCATCATGAACTGCCAGAACCACGGCGACCAAGCACCGTGAGTGTAGAAGAGGGTATCTTTGATAAAAAACAGCGGTAGGTGCCATAATTCCAGATGGCGCCCAGAAATAGACTCGACACCAGCGCATTTGCTTGCAATCGATCGAGGACATAGCCCCGCCAGCCCAATTCTTCGGGAAACGGGCCGTAGATGAACACGGCGAGCAGATAAGGAACAATTGTCGACGGCACGGATAGGAATGGCGTCAATCTCTCCCTGGTTAGCACCAGCGTCGCACTGCCACTCGAAGCAACATCGAGCAAGACGGCAACAGCAAAGAGGCCGGGGACAAAAAGAAAAATAAACAGGTACCACTTTGGCGGAATTCGTTTCGGGTCAATTATGCGCGACCAATATTCAAGCCAGCCTTCATCGTCTTGTATGAGATAGGTAAAACCGATCCCGCCTAGCATCGGGCCAAGCAAGCCGAGGACTTCCAAAGCTGTGCCCAAAGCCGACTGAGCGCTTATTCCCAACGCCGCGGCGAGTATCCAGAAAAACCAAGTCCAGCAAAATACCAGAACAAAGAACAGCCACGGACTAGCGAGTGATGACCAAGGTAGAGCTTTATCCCCTTTTTCGTTCATAGATTTTTCCGATGTCGCTGCTCGGCCGCGCCAATGAGGTGATCGAATAAGCAAATGTCCGCTATTGGCACTTAGCGGACAATCCGACCGCGCGTTTGTCCGCTTTCGGACAATAGCGGACAAAGCCGAATTTTGGCCCGGGACGGTTTGTCCGCTTTTGACCCAAAGCGGACATCGGTGACCGCAAGCGATCTCTGAACCCCCTTCCAGGGTACTGGCCTGAGCCGGTACGATGTCCGTCCTGAGCGTCGAGGGCAGCAATGAGGCGGCGCGATTTCGTAAAGGCGATTATTGGGTCGGCAGCCGGTTTGCCGTGCATCGCGCACGCGCAGCTGCAGGCGCAGCAAGCACCGCTTTCATCGGTCTCGCAACCGCTCGGACAAGAACTAAGTAGCGTCAAGACTCCCGTTCGCGGTGTAACCGACACGGAAATCCGGTTCGGGATTTCCGCACCATTCAGCGGTTCGGCCAAGGAACTCGGCCAGAATATGCAGCGGGGCATCGAGGCTGCGTTCCGCGTGGCCAACACTAAAGGCGGGGTGCACGGCCGACAGCTCCGGCTCATTGCGGCGGACGACGGCTACGAGCCCGCTCGCGCGGCCGAAACAATGAAGCAGCTTTTTGAGAAAGACCAGGTTTTTGGCGTGGTCGGCAACGTCGGAACACCCACGGCAGTGGTGGCAGTGCCCTACGCCCTTCAGCGCAAGATGCTGTTTTTCGGGGCATTCACCGGCGCTGGCCTGCTCAGAAACGATCCACCCGACCGATATGTTTTCAACTACCGGGCCAGCTACGCGGAAGAGACTGCTGCCGCCGTGTATTATCTGGTGAAGGTCAAGCGGCTGAAGCCGGTCCAGATCGCGGTCTTTGCGCAACAGGACGCCTACGGAGACTCGGGCTTCGCCGGCGTCGCCAAGGCCATCCGTTCGCTCGGGGGCAACGACAGCACAATTTTGCGGCTCAACTATCAGCGCAACACCATCAATGTGGACGACGCCGTCGCGCAACTCCAGGCGCACAACTCCACCAAGGGCCGCACCCCGATAAAAGCGGTGATCATGGTGCCGACCTATCGGGCCGCAGCTAAATTCATAGAGAAGACGTACGACCTCTACCCAGGCATGATTTACAGCAGCGTTTCTTTCGTGGGCAGCACTGCGCTGGCCAATGAGTTGATGCTCCTGGGCAGCAAATTTGCAAATGGGGTCATCGTGACGCAGGTCGTACCTGCGCTCGAGGGCTACTCGTCGTTGGTCCTCGAATACAAATCTGCGCTCGCCAAATATTTCCCTGGGGAGGCGCCGGATTACGTGTCCCTCGAAGGTTATGTCACGGCCAACGTGTTGATCGCAGCACTGGAACGCAACGGCCCTGACCTCGACACCGAAAAACTCGTGCAAACTCTCGAAAATCTTCGTGATTATGACATTGGGCTCGGGACACTCGTGACCTTCGGTCAATCCGAACATCAGGGTGTGCACAAGGTATGGGGTACACAGCTGGACGCCAACGGGCGCTATCAACCCATTGATCTGCAGTAGCGCCGGTTCAGCGCGGTTACGACAAGGGATCTGAGCGGCCTAGCGCACAGTTAAGGTCACGCGTCGCAACGTCTACCTTCTGGCGCTTATTTGGCCCGGTACGGTTGTCCGCTAATGACCCAAAGCGGACGTCTGGACTTAACAGCGGGCTTTCTCTTTTTTCTAATCGCTGGCTTCGCTTAATGAATAAAAACGGGCGCCCCTTTCGCGAGCCGCCGAATACCGATACGCAGTAATAATCGAAACGTGAACGTCCCCCGATTATTGCATACCGCAATCGCATAAATCTCATGGCGTCGCCGCAATCACGACACGATGCGGCGGCGATCTCTCGCTGGAATTTGTAGTCTAAAAGAGGACCGCTGCAGAAATGACAACATTCGATAATTCACCGGCGTCGCAACTCTCGCTCGATAGCGTCGGTCATAGCACCAGTGACATCTGGCTGCTGTTGGGACGTATCGCGCTGGGCAGCATTTGTGTCATCAGTGGCTTTGGTAAGCTCACGCACCTTGGTGGTTTCGAAGCTAGCCTTGCCATGAAAGGCGTACCGCTACCTTGGCTGGCGGCATTAGTAGGCGCGCCGGTTGAATTCTTCGGTGGCCTCGCAATTGTGCTTGGCATCGCGGGCCGCTCCGCGGCGTTGCTCATGTTCGCTTTCACCGTCGTTGCTACACTCATTTCACACCGCTACTGGGAATATTCGGAAGCCGCCATGCGTCAGGCCCAATTAAGCCATTTTTCGAAAAACATCGCGATCATGGGCGGGTTCCTAGTACTCGTCTCGCAAGGAACCGGTCGCTTCGCCCTTGATCGCTTTCTACAGCTCCGAAATCCGCGCCGTGAGTACGCTGAATAACCTTTGCGCCTTTCGCCGGCCGCCATCGCGCTGCCTTATCAAAGCACCTGATCGGATTTTCGGAAGGAGCGCCGCGTTGGCGGTCTTTCTTTATGCGTCCGTCATGCTGCGGTGCATGGTCGCGATTGTCAGTTAGCGGACAATCCGACCGGACCCACGTTTACCGCGCCGGGGACAGGCAACTGGCCCAATCGTATCAGCATCCCTGACCCAATGACCCATATCAATGCAGCGGGAAAAAGCTAAGGCGCAGTGCCGCGCCCTCTTATGCCTTGCCGGTCAACGCCGCTTTCACACGCTCCGGCATGAATGGAACGGTGCGCAGCCGCGAGCCGGTTGCGTCATGAACCGCGTTGGCAAGTGCCGCGCCAACCGCTGCGCAGGTCGCCTCGCCGGCGCCGAGGGGCTTTTCGGTTGGCCGATCAATTAGCTCTATGTCGATCTTGGGCACGCCGGCGAAACGCAAGATCGGATAGCTCGCCCAGTCCACACTCACGACACGCGCGCGGTCGAACATTACCTCTTCCATCAGCACTCGGCTGATGGTCTGCAAGATGCTGCCCTCGACCTGGGCGCGAACGCCATCGGGATTGATGATCTGCCCGCAATCATGCGCGCAGGCGACTCGTTCGACTGCGATCTGCCCGCTGGCGCGGTCAACCGCGACCTCCATTCCCATACCTACATAGGTTTCGCTGTGCTTGTAGTGGACAAAGGAGATACCACGCCCCCGCGCGATGCCATTACTGTTCGCGGTGGCCACCTGATAAGGACGCGCTTGCCAATTCATCAATGCGGCAGTCTGCCTGACGACCTCGATGGCGCGCGGATCCTTCAGACCGCGCAATCGGAATTCGACCGGATCAGCGCCGATCGCGACCGCGAGCTCATCCACAAAACTTTCGACCGCGAAGCAATTAGCCGGCTTGCCGGGTGAGCGGATGGGAGCCGGGCGCAGCGGTGCGTTGTTAAGCCAGTGCGCAATTACCTGGATGCTCTCGGCGGCATAAGACGGATCGCCGTTCTGTGAAATCGAACCGGGGTTCAGGCCGGGAACATGATCAAGGCCCGCAGCCTCCGGCGCCAGCAATGGAATGTTCGGCAGGCCGCGGGTCGTCTTCGGAATCCACAATTCGGTACGCCAGTCGAGGATACGGCCGTCCGGAGCGACCGTGCCAGAAATGGCAATCAGCTGCGGTGGACCTTTCGGATCCCAGCCTAGTTCGTCCTCTCGCGTCCACTGCACGCGCACTGGACGTCCTACTGCACGCGAGAGGATGGCGGCGTCGGCTGCGGCGTCCTCATGGCCGTTCATGCCATAGCAGCCGGAGCCCTCGAGATAGATCAGCCGTACCTTTTCCTTCGGCAAACCGAGAAACCTGGCAAAGGTCGTCTGATTTCCGTGCGTGCCTTGCGACGCGGTCCACACCGTTGCGGTATCCGCGCGTACATCGGCGACCGCGCAGGACGGGCCGATCGAAGCGTGGCTCTGCATCGGCCAGTAATAGGTGGCGGTGAGCGTCTTGGCGCCGTCCGGCCGCTGCGCGGAGGTGCTTCCTTTGTTAACGAGTATCTCGTCAACAATGCCGGGTTCGGCGCGCAGCGCTGCGGCAAGATCAGCTTGCGCTGGCAGGCCGGTCCCCTCGCTCCATCGTGCACGCAGCGCACGGGAAGCGCGGATAGCGCTCCATTCATCATCCGCAACGACGGCGAGCAGATCCTTTACGCGCACGACTTTCGCGCCGGGAATGTCTTTGATCGAGGACTCATCGACGGAAACAAGCTTGGCGCCGACGGCCGCGGGGCGGATGACGCGAGCATGCAGCATGTCGAGCACAGCAAAGTCATGCGTGTAGACGTGCGTGCCAAAGCATTTTGCCGGCACATCCGGCCGCGCCAATGGCTTGCCGACGATGGTATAGCTCGCGGGATCCTTGAGCGGCGCCTTGGGATCGAGCTTGAGTTCGAACTGGCGCCCGGCGATCAGATTTGCGAAGAACACGCCGGTGCCTCCGGCTTTCGGCCTCACTTTGCCGTCGGTGGCCATAAGATCTTCGGGCTTGGCATTGAGGCGTTGAGCAGCGAGATCGATCAGCGCCTTGCGCGCTGTTGCCGCGGCCTGCCGGATCTGCATGCCGCCGCGCTGAATTCCGGTCGAGCCGGACGTGCGCCCCTGGTCTGGCGTGAGCGCAGTGTCGCCTTCCACGAATTTGATTTTGTCCACACCAACGCCGAGTTCCTCGGCAGCGATCTGCGGTATGGAAATTCGCAACCCTTGCCCAAGGTCGACCTTACCACAATACAGCGTCACAGTGCCGTCGCCATTCACGGCGAAGAAGGAATCAACCGCCTTGGGGTCGAGTGTGCGCGGTGCAGCGACCACGCTCTCGGCGATGGCGTCCGCCGGTAAGCCGGTGAGCGCGAAGCCGACGGTGAGCGCGCCGCCCTTAAGGATTGCGCGACGGGAGAAGCGGAGATTTTTGACGGGAGCGTTCATGTCAACCTCGCTGTCCTGACGCCGCCATGACCGCGCGCACAACCCGCACATGAGATCCGCAACGGCAGAGATTGCCATCGAGTGCCGAGCGGACGTCGGATTCGCTCGGCTTTTTGTTTGCGGACAGGAGAGCGGCCGCGCTCATGATCATGCCGCTGGTGCAATAGCCGCACTGCGGCACCTGCTCGTTGATGAAGGCCGTCTGCAGCGGATGCGGGTTGCCGGGCGAGCCAAGCCCTTCAAGCGTGACGATCGGCTTTCCCTGTGCGTCCGCGATGCTGGTCTGGCACGAGCGGACTGCTGCGTCGCCGACCAAAACGGTGCATGCACCACACTGGCCAAGTCCGCAGCCGAATTTCGTCGCCGTCAGTCTGAGTTCGCGAAGTACATAGAGCAAGGGTTTGCCGGCGTCAGATGAATCGACGGTTTGCGCGTTGCCATTGATACGAAGATTGTATTTGGCCATGTCACCGCTCCCTGTGGCCTCGTGCAGCGTTTTCGATATTTCTCTGAACTATGACTCACCCAAATGCAAATGCATAGACCGGGAGAGTCGCTGATGTCTGCTTATCGAATGAGTGAGGGAATGTCTGCTGTTGGCACAAAGCGGACATCCGCATCCGCATTGCAGCGGCCAGTTCAGTTGCCGCCTTCCACGCTCAATTAGCGACGCCCACCTAATGCCTTCCACTGCTCTCCGGCCCACCGAACGGCAATTGTGGGCGCAACGGCTCCACGTCGTGCCGGAATAGCTCGGTGCACTTTCCAGCGGCGTTGATGGCAGCGAGAATGATACTGCGCGCAGCGCCACCTCGACGCGCACATCGGCATCGTGGGCTTTAAGGCAAGCGCCGGCTATTGTGAATGCGAAGTGCGTCACCCTATAGAACGCTTTATTGGACACTTATCGCATACTCTTGTGGGAGTGCCGCGAGAGACTTACAGCTATGGGAGGAAGACCTTATGAGCAACATGGATCGTGGTGAGCCGAAACTACTTATTCCCGGGCTCGCCGGATTTTACGCGGCGGTGTCTGATCTCTGGTATCCGATGATCCGCATCACCGTTGGCGCGATCCTGTTCGTCCACGGGTGGGGCAAGATCAAAACCGGGATCACTGGACTTGCGGGTTATCTCGACAAGGTCGGCCTCGCGCCTCCGGTACCGCTCGCTTATGTCGTATTAATCAACGAGACAATTGGCGCAGTCTGCATCGTTCTCGGCCTATTCACCCGGTTCTTCGCTGCCTCGATCGCCATCGAATTGGCCGTTGCACTTTGGATTGTTCACTATGCGAAGGGATTTGGCGCGTCCGCTGGCGGCTACGAATACGTGCTGATGTGGGGCATCATCATGTTCGCTATTGCATTGCGCGGCGGCGGCCCTTATTCGCTCGACCGCGTCATCGGTAAACAACTCTAGATTTTTCCAGTGTCCGGGCCGTTCAAGCCGTGAGACGCGATGTCTGCTATTGGGACTTAGTGGACAATTGGACCGCGTCCGCGTCTGTCCGCTATTGGAGCACCAGCGGGTCGGTGCCCCAAAGGAGCCCGTTTGATTAACGCTACGTTAACGCGGCGCATTGAATGGTCACCATGGGAACAATCGTTTCGGAGGCCTCGCGATGCTGCCCGAACACCGCACACTTCTTGAGGACGAGCCCTGTCCTGTCCCCGATGAAATCCTCGGCGAAATGTATCGTGCCAGCGCACATGGGCTGAACGAACTCATTGCGACAGTCTCACCGACAGCCAGAGTCTTGCTCGCAGTCTATTGCTACCGCCGCGCCCATCTTTCTTCGATCGGACTGGCGATCGCGGCAACCTGCGATAAAGACGATCTCAGCTCGTTTGGGGGCAATGCGGGCGCCGTT
Source organism: Pseudolabrys sp. (assembly GCA_049802775.1). Lineage (GTDB taxonomy): Bacteria > Pseudomonadota > Alphaproteobacteria > Rhizobiales > Xanthobacteraceae > Pseudolabrys. The sequence continues at coordinate 9,264 of JBARNC010000120.1, forward strand.
TTATTCGAGCGATCACGGGAAGCTCCGCAGGCGTCGTTGGCTGATACGCACGCGTCCCGCCGGAGAAGAATTACTCTCGCCGCAGGGCCACTTCGTTAGTTAAACCCAATCGAAGACGAAGCGGATTCCTTCGCCCGCGTTTGTCCGCTATTGGAGCAACAGCGGACAACGGTGGATTTTGGCGCGCGCCAAAGCTCTTGACCTCACTGTGTTACCGAACTTGATCGCGCGTGCTGACGAAGTGATCGAACAAAGATGCAATTTTGTTGCAGCATGAGTCCGCTATTGGCGCTTAGCGGAAAACCACAAGCACGTTTGTCTGCCTTTAGACCAAAGCGGGCAACGGATGAATTTGGCGCGAGATGGATTGTCCGCTAATGACCCAAAACGGACAAATCACGTTCTGGTCCTACTCGATTTTGTATTCACATGGGTCGGTCGCTAATGACCCAAACCGGACATTAGCGCAGGTCAACAGGCTGCCGGGAACTGCGCCAAAATAGCGGGAAAATCTGCAAGGGGAAGAACGTCGGCGCCAAGACGTAGCGCGAGCGTCGCACCCGGAAAATTACTTCAGTAGTTGATCACGAGTCCGAGCTTCTTGATCACCGCCTGCCATTTGCCTTCTTCGCGCTGGATATTCTGCATGTATTCCGCTGGCGTGCTGGCGATTGGGTCGCCGCCGGCATCAAGTAGGCGTTTCTTTATGTCTTCTGAGGTCACTATCTTGCGCAGCTCCTTATTCAGCCGCTCGACGATCGCCTGCGGCGTCCCGGCCGGCGCGACCAAACCGTAATACTGGACAATCTCGAGGCCCGGCAGCCCGGACTCGGCAATGGTCGGAACATCGGGGATCGCGGCCATGCGCGAAGGCGACCCAACGGCAATAGCGCGCAGCGCGCCGGCCTGGATATTGCCGATCGCCGGTGGCAGTGTGTTGAAGGCGAGCATGACATGGCCACCCACGAGATCATTGGTAAGCGGCCCGGTCCCTTTATAGGTCACGATCGTTATATTGGTGCCTGTCATTGCCTTAAATTGCTCGGCGCCGAAATAATTCAGCGTCGGTGCCGGCGGCGTGCCGACCGTGAGCTTCTCGCCGTCTTTCTTCGCAAGCGCTATCACCTCGGCCAGCGACTTTGCTGGGACCGATGGATTGGACATGATCACGATCGGAACCGAGGCAATCAAACCAATCGGCGCGAAGTCCTTTTCCATGTCGTACCCCGGATTGGCTGGAAGGCCGGCTCCGGTGACCAACAGAAGCAGCGTGTGGCCGTCCGGCTGTGCCCTGGCAACGTCGCGCGTGCCGATCACTGAGCCGGCACCGGGGCGATTGACGACCATCACCTGCTGGCCCAGCGCGTCGGTGAGTTTCTGCGCAATTACTCGACCTACGGTGTCGACGCCGCCACCGGCGGGAAACGCGACAACCAATGAGACGGCGCGCGACGGGTATTCCTCCGCCATTGCGACGCACCATTCCGAAGCCGCAAACAGCACGGACAATGTGAGAATTAAAGCCGTATGTTTAAGCCGTGCAGCGAGGAGTGCCTTGGTCATGGTTCAACTCCTTGTTGTTTTGCGCAGTGGCCCGCGAGGGTTTGTCCGCTAATGATGCTGTGGACGGCGCCCGCTCTGAGGCATTGAAGTGCCATAGGGTGGTTGCGTCAAGCAAACCACATTGAGGGAGCCGTCCATGGGCGAGGTTAGCACGATCGGTCTTGATATTGCGAAGTCAGTGTTCCAGGTGCACGGCGTTGATGACATCGGCACGGTGGGGCGCTCGGCCACACCGTGAGGCTGATGCCGCCGAGCTATGTGAAGGCCTATCTCAAGCGCAGCAAGAACGACGCCAACGATGCGGCAGCGATCTGCGAGGCGGTGACGCGGCCATCGATGCGGTTTGTGCCGGTCAAGATGGAGGAACAACAGACTGGCCTGATGTTGCATCGCAGTCGGCAGCTTCTGGTACGCCAACGAACGATGCTGTCGAATGCGATCCGCGGGCATCTGGCCGAGCTCGGCATCACCTCGGCCAAGGGCCGCAATGGCACGGGTGAGCTGTTGCAGGTCATTGCGAACGTTGAAGATGATCGCATTCCGCTAGCGGCACGATTTTGCCTCGAAGTGCTCACCCGCCAATATGTGACCGTCACAGCAGAGGTGGGCTGCCATCGACAAGCGCATTCATGCCTGGCATCGCTCGTCCGAAGAAAGGCGGCTCGAAGAGATGCCCGGCATTGGCCCGATTGTCGCCACTGCACTGGTTGCCGAGATCGGCGATTGGAAGCGGTTCCGCTCAGGGCGCAATGTCGCTGCATGGATTGGATTGGTGCCGAAACAGCATTCGACTGGCGGCAAGGAGCGGCTAGGGCGCAGGCCCCATGTCCGCTTATGGCCCTTAGCGGACATTCAGGTTACGCGTCGGAATGTCCGCTATCGGCACTTAGCGGACAACCCAACCGTGGCCGCTTTTGCCTCATCCGTGGTAAGTTGATGTCCCCACAATAGGGAGGTCGCGACCGTGATTTCGGAGATCGTATTGTTTCGCTTGCCAGAGGGAATGAGCCGTCGAGACGCCATGGCCAAATACCGACTTCGCGTACCTATGTGGCAGGCTAATCCCGACCTGATCCACAAGGCCTTTTTGTTTGATGAAGCTTCCCGACGAGGTGGTGGTGTTTACCTATGGAAGAATATTGAGGCTGCCAAAAAAGCACACGGCCCGGCATTTCAAGAAGGAATCCAGTCTATCTTCGGAGCCAAACCGGAGTTCCAATATTTCGAAGCACCCATCGTGATCGACAACTCTGCCAAAGAGGTGATCGACAACGCTGCATAAAGTTATAACCACGGTTGCAGTAATAACCCCTCTGGTGTGAGACTGCGAACGCCTCCTGTTAGGCCGAAGATCGGAGGGGATCGATGGAATACGCAACGTTCCGAAAGTGGCTGGCCGAACACGGGTGTCGCTTCGATGCGCAGTCTGAAAAGCGCGGAGAAGGTCATGGGACTGTGACGGTCCACCGTGCGGGGCGGATTGCGGAACTGCCGCTAGTCGGTGCGAGCCATAACCTCGACCCGCGTTCGGTTCGTCAAATCTGCGAAGCACTTGGCCTCGATTGGTCCAAACTTCCCGGACCGGAGGGCCGCGTCTGAGGCCACCTCAATTGGCTATTTTGAAAACGCAGGCGCGACGGCACAGAGCGGACAATCCGACCGCGCCCGCCTTTGTCCGCTAATGACCCAACAGATTTGCATCGTCGTCACCAGTCTTTCAGAGGTGTAGTTATGCCGACTGCTCACAAGTCAAAGTCAAATCTCATGCGCGACGTTTTCACGATCGGCATCCTTGGCCTGCTCGGACTCATTGTGGTCTCACTATACTACCAACTCTACAGTCTTAAGGCCGAACTTAAGGCAGAGTTGGCGCCCGCAAAAGGAAGCGTCACAGACGAAAGACTGATGAACCTTCAACGCGAAGTCAGTCAAATTCGGCAAGACCAATCGTCTGCTGCATCGAAGCTTGCACGTCTAGAAGATCGGTTGTCAGCCGTGTCGCAGCCAGGCGTGTCGCAGCCGACTCTGCCGCTTAACAACATTCTGACGCAGATTACTGCCATCGAAGGCAAATTAATTCGCGAATTCCTTGCGAAATTAAACGGACTCGATCCGAGGGTTGAGGCTGGATACAAAGTTGGCGACAGGATTCCTAATGATAAGCTGTTAGATTTTTCGCTGCTGCTGACGGAGAAGCTACCAAAACTGAAAAACACCAGATACACGATCGACGAAAAGAACTCGATCATCATTGTTTCAGAGGAAAACCGCGTTGTTGCCATTCTTTCGACTGCGAATTGAAAGCAGGTGGTCACAGTCAAAGAAGTTAAGCAAACTGCCGATGGCAGCGCGGCGGTGAAGTTGCGACCGCCCTGCCGGATAAACAAAGAGGCCCGACGTGCGAAAGGCCGCTATTGGCAGTTAGTGGACAAATCCGACCACCCGCCTTTGTCCGCTATTAGAGTAACAGCGGACACCGCGAAGTTTATTCAAATCCTTAGGACGGGCACGGCCCATCGGCAAAAACTACGTAACTTTCCTGAGGTCGTGACACTCAGGGGTCGAGCAACTTTTTGATTTGTCTCAAGGGCGGAGCCGGCGCAGCCAATTAGAAAGAGGAATGGCGACGGTACATGAACTTTGGCAGATGGCACACGATCTCTATGCGCGGGCGCGAATGTCCATTGATCCGTCGACGAAGCGCATGCTTATGGGGCGTGCCGATGATCTTCTTAGACAGGCCGAGGAATTGCGACGTAGTAGCGTCGTCCAAGCAGCGTTTCCGAATTCGGACAGAAAGGTCGGATAGGAGATCGAACCATGGGCCACATGGAACTAATCTTGGTATTCGCCTTTTCTTAATCGGCGTCGCGCTGGCCTTTATTTTTGTTCCGGTGGTTTGGGGGTAAGGCTCCTCGAAGCGTATGAATAGTTCATGCGTTTTAGCGTTCGCGCCATGATCGGGGCGCATGAGGGGGGCATGGAAAACACCGAGAAAATCTTCGGGGCCTATGGTTGAGGTGAATTAGCAGCCGTTTTTGGCTGCTTGACGGACGTTTTGGCCAGTGCCCTGG
>JBARNC010000121.1:0-8626 GCA_049802775.1 Pseudolabrys sp.
GCACTCGTCCTCTACAGGCGGGAGCACAACCGGTCTCTCAGTCACCGGGGCCCAGAGTCCACGGCCCAGTGATGAATTATCCTGCGCTCATATTTCGCGCTTGGCTAGAACAGAAATTGGCAAGTCGCCAGTCGTTCGCCGTGATTGAACGGCCCTATGGTATCATTAAGCGGACAATCCCGGCCAACTCGAAGCCCGCGACCGAGACGGAAGTCAAGAGGATCAGTGAGATAACGGTCACTATCTTATCGCCCAAGGTCATCTTTTCTCCTCCCCTCATCGCCTGAACCGCAGAGTACGGCGGGTGTCGGGAGCAAGAATATCGCCACCAGTTCAAGGGTCAGGGGCAACTCAATACCATTGCAGTAAAATAACTTTCATGCACGATTAACCGCCCCGTCTTCACTGGCCGCATCGAGCGGATACAGCGCGACGATCTCGCGCCACGTCAGCCGATTGGTGAAACGTCCACATCAGCTCAGTTTAGGAGTTCCCGCGCGGCAAGCTTGCGGGCGGGCGTGATGCCGCTCGCGCAGTCGCGAAGTATTGATGATTGTAATAACTGGAGCGGTCGTAATATCGGGGCCGCTCTCGTCCCCACAGAGAGCGCGGCCCCGATCTCAACCCCACCCCCCCCGTGTCCCCCGAGGTCGGGGCTAGCCATTTCTACAATGATTTATGGCCGTTCGGTGGACGCAAATCCTTTACTGTTACGATTTCCCGTGAGCTGTTGCGGTTAGGGCACATGCCATTAGGGATTTCCCTTAGTGGACCGGACACGCGCGACCGCTGTATCCCAACACCGCTATGGCCGCTCAATTACCGGCGCCGAGAAGCTGCCCTGTTTGCAAGCTGGCAATGCAATCCGAGCCTAATCCGGAGTTCGGGTACGACATTTTTGTCTGCAACAGTTGCAGCACTAAGGTTCTAATTCACCACCCGACGCCTGGTGACGAGGAGGATTAGCATTGTGGGCGACCTCCGCCACCCGGTACGGACATAATGAACTCAAAAAAGCAAAAGTTATTTTCTGAACAAGCGTGGCAAAGGGGATTTTCTGCACTCAAAAAATTTAAAGGATACGAGGGACATTGCCGTGTGCCTCGGTTCCATCTCGAAGGAAAGTTTAAGCTAGGCCAGTGGGTGGCAGTACAACGCTACACCAAAGACGACCTAACTGCGGAGCGCAGAACTAGGCTCAATAAACTTGGATTTATATGGAGCCGACGCGATTGGTTCTGGGAGAGAGGATTTGCCGCATTAAAAGCATTCAAAACGCGAGAAGGGCACTGCTTGGTACCCGCATTGCATATCGAAGGTGACCTTAAGCTCGGATATTGGGTGAGCACCCAACGCAGGAAAAAAAATATAATGAGCAAGGAACGCAAGCAGCGGCTTAATAAGATCGGCTTTGTTTGGCAACCGAGGAAGTTGGCCAAATGAGTTAAAAAAGCCCCGGTCATCAGCGACCGGGAGGCTTTTGCGCGACGAGCGCATCAATGCCGTATTGGGGTGCCCGCAAGTAGTAGCGCGATTGAGACAGTTTGCGAGTTCGCTTAATCAGGCTACGCCGAATTCCTTGGCGAACGCTGTGGCCACGCCCGCAAGTGCAACTGCTAGCAACAGTTGGAACAATCCTAGTTCAACTAGGCCTCATTATTTGCGGTTAGAGGCCGTATGTTGGACCGTGGCCCAACTGGCTATTTTCAGATACAAAACTAGACAGAACGGGGGTCAATCCTGACGACCGTCAAAGAAGCGAGGTTGTCCGTCGTGATCAGTCAATTCGCACGCGCAGTTGCTCTAGTCCTTGTTTTCACGACACAAACCGCGTACGCGCAAGTCACCATCGATATTTCGAAGATTACGTGCGAACAATTCAATGTCTTGCCAAAAGCGGATTCGGTCGCGGTCTGGCTGAACGGATATTATCATGGAGGGAAACGCGAGTCGGTGATCGACGTGAACAAATTCGAAGACAACGCCAAGAATTTGAGAGCGGCGTGCAGACAATCGGACAATTTCAAACGGCCGATCATGCAGCTTATTGAAAGCAGCATGCCGAAATAACAAACGGGCTCACGTGACCAGCAAAAAGCCCACTAGCCGCGAGGTAACCATGCCGAGCGTGAAATTCGTACATGGCGTTTAATGTCATGCCGAGACCACCCTCCGGCACAACGATATCTACGAAATGCGGAAAATCTTGCTCGACAGCTTTCGCGCTGTGTCTGCCCTTATAGCGACTCATACAATTCCAATCAGATCACTATCTTGAGCCCCTGGGAGGCGCGGAAGGCGACCTTTTTGCTGGCCTTGATCTGAATTGCGTCGCCGGTCATCGGATTGCGGCCAATGCGAGCAGCACGATTGCGCACTTGCAGAATTCCGAGCCCGACGATCTTCACCCGCTCACCCTTCTTCAGGTGCTTGGTGATGAGATTGACTAGATCATCGAGCATCTGCTGGCCTTGCTTTTTGCTGAGTTGATGCTGGTCCGCCAGCGCTTGGGCCAAATGCTTGGCAGTGACCGTTGGGGTTGTCATGGGCGTTTGCTCCTGATGCGCAATGTGCGCCGTGGCAAAAGCCCTATGAGATTCGTGGGCTTTCGGCAAAGTCCTGTGACTAAATGCCCGCAAGGCGCGAGAGTTTGCCTAAAAAATCAGCCAGCCCTTTCATCTTTCGACACCCTGTCCAAGGAACGATGGTTGATACCCGCTCACGCGATGTTCGCAGTCAGGTCCCGCGACTTGGGTAATGGCCAATTTAGCCAAAACAATGCCACTCGCTCGCTGCCGTCCCGCCTTCCTCTTGTCACACCATGCTGGCCTGTTTTGGCACAGCCAAGGCAAAAAATCCGGCTGCTCTCTCAACGTGGTTGAAGTTGGAGTGCCAATGGATTCCTTACAGAGCCCACTAAACGATCAATGTCATAATGACGATATCGTCGCCCTTGTGCCCCGGCGGATGGCCGTGAAAGCTCGGCCTGGCGGGCCAACGCGCGATCCGGATGACCAGTCCGTCTCGACGACGATATCGCCCCAGCTCATCGACGTCACAGCCGAGGAAACTTGCCCTGCCGTGCAAATGTCCGCACGAGATGGAGCACCGCAATTAGCCTCCGCCATTGAGACTGCACGAGCACCGTCCGCAACGACTTTTGAGTTGATGAGCAAGCTCGAGTCCCTGGCGAGCGATTTGGCCATCAAGGGATGCGATTCATCCGATCAGTGCCCTGGGAATGTTCACGAAAGATCCCAGCTTTCTAACGGATTGCAGACGGTGGAGTCGTCAATCCGCGTGTCTCCTCGCCCCACCGGATTTGAAAGCGATCAGTTCGCGAGTGACAGACCGTCCACCAGCAGGCGAACAGTCCTCGCTCTAGCTAGCTTTTTCATAGCAGCTCTGATCGGTCTCGGAGTTATGTTTGCCTGGCACTCTCACGGCGTCTGGACCGTGAAGCAAGCCAACGACGTCGATGGCGCAGCAGCGGAACGGGGCTCCGCACTTGCCGGTCAGGTGTCCACATCAGATGCAGCACTTCCGCAGTCAGTGCCTGTCACACAAACTGCTACAGCGCCTGTTGCGCCTGTAACACCTCCCGAGTTGGTGAAACAGCTTGACGCAATGACGCAAGATCTCGCCTCCATGCGTCGCGGCGTTGAGGAGCTAGCCGCCAAGCAAGAGCATCTTGCCGCCGTTCAACAACAGCTTGAGCAGCTCGCTGCCAAGCAAGAACAGATGGCCCAAAATATCGCTAAACTGGCGCTCGGGCAGAACGCCAAGCTTAAAATCCCGCCTCAACCCCGAGCGGTCCCCATCCCGCCCCGCGCGCCACCCGAACCGGCGGCGCAGCTATCGTCTGGGCCCCGCTCGGCGGCCCATCCCGTACCACCGTTACCCGTGCCTCCATGACGCGGTGATCATGCCCATCGGAGCGATATGCATTAGCGGACATTCCGACCAAGAAATCCGATGTCCGCTTTGCCCCCGAAAGCGGACACCAAGTCAGCTTGGGTCATTAACTGACAAACCACCCCGGGCCAAAATCCGATTTTGTCCGTTTAGTCCAATAGCGGACATTCCGACAGATCAGCGTAGTGTCTGCTTGGTTGTCAAAAGGTCAAGGCCGACGCTCGCACTTGTCCGCTGTTACTCCAATAGCGCACAAAAGCGGGTGTGGTCGGATTGTCCGCAGGGTGCCAGAAACAGACTCTCGACCCTGATGAACTCCTCGAATCGCACTACGAAGGCTATAGTGTTGACAATTCTTTCGCTCCCGGGAGCCAATCAATGGCCTCACCCGATACGTGCGAGTCTGCACTAGCCACGGCCCAAAGGGTTGAGTTCAACGCCGCAGAGATTGGGGCGCTTGCTCATCTCTACCGAGGCGAGGTTTACCGAAGCACAGTCTGGCGCACGCGCCTTGACAGCTCAACGAACTGGGCGGTGGTCACGACCGGCATTGCGCTGTCGGCGACCTACAGTAGCGCGGAAGCTTCGCCACTGCCGATGGTCCTCGTCGGTCTCCTCGTCAGTGTCTTCCTTTTATTCGAGGCCCGCCGTTACCGGTATTTCAACGTATGGCGGGCGCGCGCGCGTTTGCTCGAGACCGATTTCTACGCGCCCATGATCCGGGGCGAAGGCGTGCGGCCCCATTCTAGTTGGACTGAGTTGCTCGCGCAGGACTATGTCGATCCACGTTACCACATCAGTTTTGCCCGCGCGGTCGGCCGCCGGCTTCGCCGCACATACGCCTGGATCTTCGTCATCCAAGCCATTGCGTACTATGGTAAGCTCGCTATCCATCCAGTACCGTTGGCCACGTTCGCTGAACTTTGGGAACGTGCGGCCATTGGTCCGATACCGGGCGGCGCGGTCGTCGCTGCGGGAGTGCTTTTTCATGGCGGCTGGGCCGTGTTCGCATTTGTCACGCATCGCATCGAGGTTGCCTCGCGACGAGAGCGGCGGACCCTGATCGCCATGGGATGATTCCTTAATTGGAACCGGGCGTCATGGGTGCGCCATTACCGCCACCGCGTCCGCTAAGTTCCAGTGCTATTTTGTTTCATGGGCTCTGGCGGCCGCGGCATTATGCCATTAGCTCCCAACGAGTGATCCCATTGGCGTCAGACGTTGGCTCCGCCAACGCACGCCATTAAAGGAGAAATTTCCCATGGAGACGAACCCCAGGACGAAATCAAAGACAGACGCACCGGAACAGTTCCGCGAAATGGCTGAAAAGGGCGTCACACAAACCAAGGAAGCCTTTGAGAAAATGAGCGCGGCCTCCGGGCAAGCGGCCGATGTTATGAAAAATTGCTATTCGACCGCGCTTAAAGGGGCACAAGATTACAACAACAAGGTAATCGAATTCACTCAGTTCAATACCAAAACCGCCATGGACTTTGCCCAAAGGATGTCTGGCGTGAGATCGCCGTCGGAGTTTATCGAACTTTCCACAGAGCTTGCACAGCAACAGCTCACGACGCTAACCGAGCAGACCAAGCAACTCGCGGCGCTTGCCCAGCAGGTGACGCTCGCGAGTGCGGAACCACTTAAGACCGGTTTTACAAAAACATCCGACTGGAGCTGAGCTGCCCTAGCTTTGTTACCGTTGAAGCCCGGGGTGCCCGCCCCAGGGCGGTCGATGCATTGCCGCCAGAACTCGCCACGTCATCTGACAAGCCCGCACAGGTGCAGGTGGGCTACCTTATTTGGCGGCTGATCAGGTCAAATGTCCGCTTTGGGTCATTAGCGGACATCGCGCGATGACGGCTTTACCCCTAATGGCGGACATGATTGGCAAAGCACTGATTCAAAGGGCCACGCGAATGACTGCGCCGCCCTTTTTTGTGATGCGCGTGCTCGATTAGAACTCGGTCCAATGTCTGTAGGGTCGGCCGTAATAGTAGCGCGGGCCGTCATAATAGTAGGGACCATTACCATTATAGTACCGCCCATACTCGTAGTCATAAGGACCATAGCCGTAATATGGTTCCGGATTATAAGCATAGCCGTAATATCCAGGACCGTAATAGTAAGGTCTTGAAGCGATAGCTGCTCCCAGTGCAAGACCGCCGACAACGGCACCAGGAATCCACCAGCCGCCACCACGCCAGCGAGCTTCGGCTTGGTTGGGTATGGCAACCGCCGTCAGAGCTATCGTCGCGGCTGATGCCAATGCTATCAGTTTGCTATTCATGTTGATGACCTCATTTCAAAGTGAAAATGTCTCAACGGAAAACGTTTTGATACATGGATTTGGCTCAATAATGACGGTGCATTTCACGAGGTTGTGACCCCCGCTTTGATCTTCAAATGCGACCGCATACATAGACGCTGGAGAATACGCCAACCCCATTATCCGGAACGTCCTGGTGGGGAGCGAAGTTTACTTGATGGCGGCACCGAGGGAATCCCGGAAGAAATAAAAGGAGCTACATCATGATCCGCACCGCCATCATCTCTGTGGTCGCATCGTTTGTCCTGATCGGCGCCTGGAGTGTCAACCTCGTCAGCTATCATCCGGCAACAGACCTGAACCCGCTGGCCTCGCTCAGCATGAACGTTGATTGGAAATAGCAGCGACGCTTGCTAACGCGAGCGGTGGCTCTGTTGCCACGTCCGCTAAGCGCGACACCGCGCAGATGGAGTTAGACCAGCTTCGCTTATTCGGCTGAAGCACGCCGCATCATAATTTCGGCAGTTTCGGCCTCAATTCTAAGTTCGAAAGGCCCGCAGAAGCGTTCACGCCAGTCGTTCCCTCGATCGACCACGGCTGCAGAGCCACCGAATTTCCTGAGCCGCCAAGCAGAAAGTTGCCGCCGACGCCGACGATAAAGCCGGCATTGGCGCTGGCACCCACATAGGCCCCGGGAGAGACTTCCAGGGCACCATGTTATTGGTCGGCGCGAACACCCCCAACGTCAAGCATCACTGGCAGTAAATCCCAAGGCGCCACCTAAGGTCGACATCGTACCTTCATAGGTCTCGAAGGGTCCGCCCCTATCTCTATGCGATGCGGCCGCAACGGTTGGAGTAGACGGCGTTCGTTCAGTGGGTGACTGTAGCGCCGTCAGACCGACGACCCCGATGCTGATGATTGCCGAAACTCCGACAAGGTATGCGAGCAGGCCAGCAAAGCCACGCATCAAAATCACTCCAGTTCCGCCAACCCAGACTCCAATGCCTCTTTTGCAGTGGTCGTCCCCCTCCCCGTAAATTGTAGCGCTACTAGCTCGTCCGACTGTGACGGGCTTTGAAGCAGCAATCATGCGTCTCGCCGCGACGCGCGCAGTGCGCAATTTACTCCAAAAAGTAGGCCGGTTCATAACGCAGCCTACACAGATTGATCCTGTCCCGAATCGTCAGCCCACGTAGGCGATGCGCTTCTGGGCATCTGCCTCGGCCGCGTTCTTTGGCTGCGCAGGCAACTGAAGCACCGTTGCCTCCTGATCTTCACTTAGTCGTGTCAGGAGAATAATGCGCCCATCCGGGAATTCGAGCGCATCATGGTGCTTGAACGGCTGGTCCTTATTCACTTGTCGGAAGATTGCCGTCGCGTGAGCTAGTGTTTCCACCTTCCACCCTGCGATGAAGCGGGGATATATAACTGTCACCGGGCAGGAAAACGCAAGCTCGGTTCCCGGAAGAACACAAACCGCCACGCCAGCATCCTCCGCCGCAGCAAACCCGCGCGTGCAAGTACCAAAGTCACGTGTGGTGAGTTTGTCGCCAACCTTCGCAGGCCGCGACCTGACGTCTTGAAGGCTGTAGTCACACATTTGTGGAAACTCCCTGTTAGAAGCCTCCAGCCCCAGCAGGACATTAACGCACTTGCGGTTTTCCCGCATCACAAAATCGCAATGCTACTTGCATAGCATCACGCCAATATGATGAGCAGCGCGGAACACAACAAATTTCCGACTATTGCCTCTTGCGTAGAGCAAGGAGGCCAAGCCAATGAAAGCCTTAACGGCCACCGCGTTGCTTTTGGCCTTGAGTGCGGTTGCGCTCGCAAAACCCGGTCGAACGCCCACACCTCGTGCTTGTGAATGCAGACATTAATGTGGGTTCGGTCGGAGCTATGCGCGAGAGCATCGGCCCGGTCGGAGCTATGCGTGAGCGGGATTATCCTCTGTGGTGAACCCCCCTGATGGCCATTTTGGGTCTCCTCTGAATCCTGGTTGCATCAACAGCAACCATACTGGTGGAGGAGCCGTCCACAGCATCAGAAGCGGACACGCCATACAAAGAGCTGGGATGGATTTCGGCTAGCGTGCGCTGATTACCGCCGGCAGCCACAGCGACAGCGTCGGCACAGCACGGCGACCATCACGCCGTAGAACGGCCAGATACCGCGCATCACCTCTTCCGGCTTCACATTGCCGACGGCGACGAACAGCGTCGAGCCGACCGGAGGTGTGAGCAGGCCGATGCCCAGGTGTCCGGCCTGTTTGTGCGGCCGGTTTGGCCGCGGGCCACAATCGTTACTTTAAAGTGCGATGACCCAAACGGGTTCTCCCGATCCCCGGATCGACCTTGTCTGCATTACGTCGTCATGTCCTCGCCAATTCCTTCAACTTCAAACGCCGTTGTCGTTGCCTGGCCTCACCTCCTTGAC
>JBARNC010000122.1:0-2621 GCA_049802775.1 Pseudolabrys sp.
TTGCTGAACGGCTGATCGGATCGATCCGGCGCGAGTGTGTGGATCATTTTATCGTCTTAGGCGAGGCGCATCTGCGCCAGATTCTGCGATCCTATGCTCGCTATTACAACAACATCAGAACGCACTGATCATTGGATAAAGATGCGCCGGTCTCTCGTTCCATTCAGCGAATTGGAATCATCAGCTCGCGACCTATCCTTGGCGGGCTTCATCACCACTACACCCGGATTTAGGTTTTCGGTACACACACGGAGATGAGAATGGCGAATAGTGGCGCGGATGAGCGTTGGCCAACCGTGGCGTTCTGGCCGCGCCGCTCCAAGGCGGAGGCCGTGTTCTGGATCAACCGGCGCTCGCTCACTGGCTTTATAACGCTGCTCGCTTTGGTGCTACTGTGGTATCTGCTGACGGACGTAACTGGGGTCGCCGACCGTCAGCGTGTTCCGAGCCCGACCGAGATTATCGATTCGGCGGAGCAGATCCTGTTCGAAGGCTATGCCGGCGGCACGCTGTTGGTGCAGGCGTATCACAGCGTGCGCCTGGTCTTCCTGGGCTTTCTCGTAGCTGTCGTGACCGGGGTGCCCTTGGGCCTTGCTATGGGTCTGAGCCCGCGTTTCGAGGCGTTGGTCAACCCGGCTTTTCTGTTGGTGCGGCCCATCCCACCGTTGGCCTGGATTCCACTCGCCATCGTCTGGTTCGGCCTCGGTGATTCCGCAAAAATTCTCGTGATCTGGTTTGCGGCCTTCGTTCCTGCCGTCATCAATTCGCATGTGGGCGTGCGCACCGTCGATCCGGTTCTGATCGAAGCGGCTCGCGTGCATGGCGGTTCCCGGAGCGAAATCCTCAGCGACGTGCTTCTGCCCGGTGCAATGCCGATGATCTTTACCGGCTTGCGCCTGTCGCTGCAGGCTTCGTGGACGACGCTGGTTGCTGCCGAACTGGTTGGCGCCTTCTTCGGACTCGGCCGTGTTCTGATGTCGGCTTATCGCGACATCAATCCCGCCATGATCGCGACCGCGATGATCGCCGTCGGCGTCCTCGGCGCGGTCATGATGAAACTCTTGGCGCTGATCGAAAGGAGCGTGCTCAGATGGCGGACACCTTAGCGCGCCCGGCGCCGAGCCGGCGTGAGCTTGCCGTTCTCTCGGCCGTGGGAGCGATCGCCTTTTTCGGCGTGTGGCATCTCGCTGCCTCGTCCGGACTGATGACCAAGCTGGTGCTCCCGTCCCCGCTCGACGTAATCACGTCCTGTCTGCGCATGATTGTTCAGCCGTTCGCGGGAGACACGCTGGAAGGTCATGTGCTGGCGAGCCTCGGCCGCTGGGCGCTCGGCTTCGTTTTGGCGGCGGTGATCGGGGTGCCGCTCGGTCTCGCCATGGGCCACTGGCGGCTCTTGGATGATATCGTATCGCCGCTGTTCGAGGCTTACCGGTACGTGGCGCCGCTCGCCTGGGTGCCGTTCGCTGCGCTCTGGTTCGGCACCGGCATTGGCGGGCCGACAATGGTGATCTTCGCAGGGGCTTTCGCGCCTTGCGTGGTCAATGCCTATCGCGGCGCGCAACTGGTCGAGCGCCAGCTCACCGAAGCCGCGCAGACCCTGGGCGCGAGCGGCCCGCGGATCCTGCGCGAGGTGCTGCTGCCGGGAGCGCTTCCCTCAATCGTATCAGGACTGCGGGTGAGCGCGGGGCTCGCCTGGCAATCCTTGGTGGGTGCCGAACTGATCGTGGTTTCCTCCGGTGTGGGTTTCGTGCTGGTTCAAGGGCAAAGCAACCTTTCGCCGGAGATCGTCATGTCGGCGATGCTGGCGATCGGCATGGTCGGGCTGCTTATCGATATAGCCTTGCGAGGGGCGGAGCGACGCGTGCGGCAGCGCTGGGGCCAGAAACAATGAGCGGCAGTCCATGAGTGAAATCGTGTTTGATCACGTCGGCAAGGTGTTCCCGCGTGGCGGCAGCATGATCAAGGCGCTCGACGACATCGACCTGACAATTGGCGAGCGAGAATTCGTCGCGGTCGTTGGTCCCTCTGGTTGTGGTAAGACCACGCTCTTGCGCATGGTCGCCGGACTTGAAATGCCGTCGTCCGGCGCTGTGCGGGTCGGCGGCAAGGTAGTCCGTAAACCGGGTCCCGACCGCGCGGTGGTCTTCCAACAATTCGCGTTGTTCCCGTGGAAGACGGTGCGCGAGAACATCGCCTTCGGCCTCAAATGCAAGGGCGTCGACCGCCGCAAGCGTGACGACATCGCACTCAAATATCTCGAGCTGATGAGCATGGCCGGCACCGAGGACAGCTATCCGCACCAGCTCTCGGGCGGCATGCAGCAGCGGGTAGCAATCGCGCGCTCCTATGCGATCGAGCCCGACGTGCTACTTATGGACGAGCCGTTCGGCGCGCTCGACGCGCAGACCCGCACCGTAATGCAAGAGGAGCTCATGCGCGTTACACGGGTCAATCCGCGCACCGTACTGTTCATCACGCACAGCGTGGAAGAAGCACTGTTCCTCGCCGATCGCGTCATCGTGCTCTCGCGCGGGCCGGGCAGTGTGGCCGAGATCATCCCCGTGCGTCCGGTGCGCGAGGACGAGAAATGGCTCGGCAAGGCGAGCGAGGAGGTGATGGAA
>JBARNC010000123.1:0-1839 GCA_049802775.1 Pseudolabrys sp.
CACCAGCTCGTTCTTGGTCGGCGCCTGCACCGGAAGGTCGGCGGGCTTCTCGCCCTTGAGAATGCGATCGACATAGCTGGCCGCTTGCCCGTACGGGGCGACAGGATCGGGCCCGTAAGAGATCAGGCCGCCGTCTTTCACAAAATCACGTATGAAGTACACCGTGGGCAGTCTGTGCTGGGCCGCCAGAGTGATGATCAACTTACGATGAGTGACCGCTCTTGGGCTCGTGGTCACGATCAGGCCGCCATTCGCGGTGCGCGCGAAATCCGTAATGGTACGCTCAATCTCGTCCGCGTTGCGGACGTCGATCGGGCTCGCCTCCACCCTGAAAGAGGGCGCCACAGATTGAATTGCACCCAACTGGCCGGGTCCGATGGCCAGGGAAGGATCACGAAGAATCGCTACTCGCGTCACGCGAGGGGCAATCTCCTTGAGTAACTCCAGCCATTTCCCGCTCATGCCGTATTCGACCAAGGTAAACCCGGTGACGTTACCGCCAGGTCGCGCCAGGCTCGCGACATAACCAGCGCCCACTGGGTCGGTTACGTTCACGAACACGACTGGTAAAGTGCGGGTCGCTTCTTGCAGCGCTGCCGTGGCCGCGCTGGCACCGGCCAGAATGACGTCGGGCGCAAGCGCGACCATTTCCGCCGCGTATCTGCGAGCGCTCGCGGCGTCTGCCACGCCCCAGCGAATGTCGATCTGTACGTTGCGGCCGGTGGTCCAACCCAATGACTGCAAAGTCTGCACGAACACTGCAACCCGGGCCTGCCCTTCCGGATCGTCCTCTGCAAAGGCCATGAGTACGCCGATACGCTGCATCCGCTCGCCCTGTTGCGCACGCGCCGTAAGCGGCCATGCCGCCGCGCCGCCGACAAGACTGATGAATTCGCGCCGTCTCATTGCCTCCCCCTGAGGCTCAGTATCGTAGTAACTCAAATTAGCACACTGGAAGGGATGCAGCGTCAGCCGATGTCCGCTTTGTGCCAAAAGCGGACATTGATGGGCTTTGTATTAAGTCCCTCCGAAAAGAGTGGCTTGTTCCTGCATCTCATTTCGCTATTTTGTGCAAACTAATCTCTGGAGGCGAGCAATGCCAAAGATTTCCGGTGGCTGTCTTTGCGGGGCAGTGCGCTACGAGTGCAGTGCCGAACCATTGGGAACGGCAATTTGCCACTGCACCCACTGTCAAAAAGTGTCTGGCTCGGCATTCTCGGTGAATGTCGTCGTTCCAGCGCCGAGTTTGACGTGGCAGGGACAAAGTCTCGCGTCCTATGCGGACAAAGGCGAGAGCGGGAAACCGCTTTCGCGAAAGTTCTGCAGAAATTGTGGGTCATCACTTGCGACCGAAACGGAGGCGCTGCCGGGAGCAATAATTATCAAGGCCGGCACTCTCGACGATAAGTCATGGCTAAAGCCCAACTATCATCTATGGACTAATTCCGCGCAGCCATGGGTACGAATTGAGCCAGGTGCGACGACATTTCCAAAAGGTAGGACCTAAAAATATAGCGAACTCGCGCCGCCTCACGGGCTTCGGCCCCGTGCCGAGGAGCATGCCTTAGCATATCGCGAATCGAGAGCTGTGCTTCGCATCGCAGCGAAATAGACCGCCCGATGTCCGCTTTGGGTCATAAGCGGACATTTGCAGTGCAAACAGCGATGTCCGCTAAGTGCCAATAGCGGATATCGCCGACCTCACTGGATCACCTGATCGGCGCGGCAGACACAACGAAAACATGGTCGCTGTTTCTACGGCTCTCTACCGAGCGCGAGTGCGACGTTTGCCGAAGCGCCTGTCTTCTGTGGGCCTCGCGACGAAGTACGGGCTTGGAT
>JBARNC010000124.1:0-7811 GCA_049802775.1 Pseudolabrys sp.
GAACCCAGCGCGTTGGAGTCAAGCCCGGCTTCCTCGAGCGCGACGCAGCAAGCCTTTTCCACTTCGGCAAGCGCGCGGTCAACTCCGATGCGCAGTGCGGCCGGGCCGGCAATGCCGGTCCCGAGCAGGGATCCCTCGGCGTCCTCGATACGCGCGCGGCAGCCCGTGCCACCGCCGTCAACGCCGACGAACAGCGCGCCAGGTTGTGCGGTCGCCGTCATCCCGCGACCCGCTGGATATCGGCCCCGCACTGCACCAGCTTGCGGTCGAGCGACTCATACCCGCGATCGAGATGGTAGATGCGGTGGACGGTCGTTTCGCCCTCGGCCACCAGGGCGGCGAGAACCAGGCTCACCGATGCGCGCAAGTCGGTCGCCATCACTTCCGCGCCATGCAGCCGCTCAACGCCACGCACCAGCGCCGTCGAGCCTTGCAGCGAGATGTTGGCACCGAGCCGCCCGAGTTCGGGGACGTGCATGAATCGGCTCTCGTACACAGTCTCGCGGATGACCGATGCGCCTGATGCGATGGTCATCAAGGCCGTGAACTGCGCCTGCAAGTCCGTGGGAAATCCAGGGTAAGGTTCCGTCACGACGTCAATGGCTTGCAAGGGGCCGGAGCGGACAACCATCAGCCCCCGATCGGTCGGCCAGATCTGAACTCCGGCGCTTTCCAGGACCGCACCGACCGACCCGAGGTGCTCGAGATGGGCGCCAAGGATTTCAAGATGACCGCCGGTTATGGCGGCGGCGATGGCGTAGGTCCCAGCCTCGATGCGGTCGTTGATCAGTTCGTGGCGGGCATGGTGGAGGGTATCCACCCCCTGCACCAGAATCCGATGCGTCCCGGCACCTTCGATGCGCGCTCCCATCGCGGCCAAGCAGAGCACGAGGTCGCAGACTTCGGGATCGCGCGCCGCGTTCAGGATTTCGGTTTCACCCCGTGCGAGGATCGCCGCCATCAGGGCCGTCTCGGTCGCCCCCACGGATGGCGAGGACAGTACGATGCGGCCGCCGCGCAGCCCATCGCCTTTGGTCCGCGCATGAATGTAGCCGGACTCTATGTCCACGTCGGCCCCAAGCGCGTCCAGTGCCTTGAGATGCAGGTCGATCGGCCGCGCGCCGATCGCGCAGCCTCCCGGCAGGGATACCCGCGCAGAACCGAAACGGGCCAGCAGCGGCGCCAGGACGAGAATGCTAGCGCGCATGCGGCGGACCATGTCGTAGGGCGCTTGCGCGTTGCTGGCTCCGCAGGCATCCAGCACCAGCATCCGCCCAGGGCCACGGGTGGCAACCACGCCGAACTCGTGCATCAGCGCGAGCATGGTGTCGACGTCCGTCACTTCGGGAACATTCGTCAACTCCAGCCGTTCGGAGCTGAGCAGCGCAGCGGCAATCTGCGGCAAAGCTGCGTTCTTGGCCCCGCAGATCTGGACCGAACCTTCAATGCGCCTGCCGCCACGAATGACCAACCGGTCCATGCTGTTTCTCTTCCGTTGCCTGGAGTGCGATCAGCAAAGCGGGCACCGGCCTTGCGTCTGGTCGCGCCAGATCGGCGCATCATCCTGTCGGCAAACGGTATTATTCGTCGGCGGGTGATGCTCTGGGTATTCGGCGTCCTTTAACTTAGATTGGATTTGTTGCGCTACCAATCCAGCTTGCAATGGACATAGATGAGCCCGGCTCGAAACAATCAGTCAATCGCCGACGGGTATGCCGTCCTGGCGGACCGCGTTTTTGACGGTCACGGCTGGCGAGCCGAAGCCGCGGTGCTGGTCCGGGACGGTCGCATTGTTGGACTCGGGTCCTGGGGCGAGGTTCCCCCCGATTGGCTGCAGACGCGGCTCCCGGCCGGCGCCGTCCTTGCCCCCGGCTTCATAGATCTGCAGGTCAATGGGGGCGGCGGCGTCCTCCTCAACGATCAACCGACGGCCGACAGCATGCGCGCCATTGCCCGGGCGCACCGTCGCTACGGCACCACGGCCTGCCTCCCAACCCTGATCAGCGATACTCGCGAGCAGGTCCGCACCGTCGTCGCAGCGGCTCGCTCGATCGGCGGCCGGGACGGGGTCCTCGGCCTGCATCTGGAAGGCCCCTTCATCAGTCCGCGGCGTTCAGGTGTCCACCGGCTCGATCGGGTCGGGAAACCTGGTGCAGGCGACCTGGAGGAATTGTGCGAACTCGCCGGCGCCGGCAGGTCATTGGTTACGCTGGCGCCTGAATGCGTTCCCGCCGGCTTTGTTCGGACGTTGGCCGCCTCGGGTGTACGGATTTCGATCGGGCACAGCGAGGCGCCCGCTGCCGTTGTAATGCAGGCCGTCGCGGATGGCGCAACAGGCGTGACCCACCTGTTCAATGCAATGCCGCCGTTGAGTGCGCGTGCCCCGGGGATCATCGGCGCGGCGCTGGCGGAGCACCGGCTGACCGCCGGTCTCATCGTCGACGGGATCCATGTCGATCCCGTTTCGATCCGGGCCGCGTTTGCGGCGAAGGGCTCCGACCGAATTGCCCTGGTCACCGATGCCATGCCGACGGTCGGGACATTGCTGGACCGCTTCGAACTGGTTGGTCGAACTGTCAAGCTGGCTGACGGACGGCTAACCACGGCAGGGGGCACCCTGGCGGGCGCGCACCTGGATATGGCCTCGGCGGTGCGCAACGTGGTCAGGCTGGCCCAGCTTCCCTTGGAGGACGCGCTTCGCGCCGCTTCGCTGACCCCCGCGCGATTTCTCGGCCTGGACAGCGAGCGCGGAGCGCTAGTTCCGGGTGCTCGCGCCGATCTCGTCGCTCTAACTCAGGAGCTGAAGGTCGTCGCAACCTGGCTCGACGGCAGCACCGATGATGTGTGCACCAACTGAGTGCGCAACGTGTTCATCGCGCGCTAACCCACCCTACGAGCTGTCTGCGTCCTACGGACTTCCGTAGCGCAGGTATTGTTGACGCAGGCTCGACCAGGCCTGCTCATCTGGTAGCGTCAGCACATCCAGGTCCTGCGGTACCGCCGATACATCGTCGACCCATTCTCGCAACGACGGGCCGCCGTTGATGACATCGATAGGGAGTCTGTCGTGCTCGTACTCGTAGGCGAAATCGCGCCAAAGCGGGTAGTCCGGGTACAAATAGCGAATCGCCTTGAAGGCGAGCGCTTGGATACGCCAGGGCTTGAACATCTGGTGATCGTAACCGGGACCTTCCGTGTGTATCTGCACGCCGTGGCAAAGCCGGCCCGCATGTTTCTGAAACGTGGGTTCGAACCAGCACTCGCGCAAGCGGCAACCATCGAGCCACCGCGGGGCAAGGACCTCCATTTCCTTCATGACTGCCCGCGCATCGATATCGGGAGCGCCGAACTGTTCGAGCGGCCGAGTGGTGCCGCGCCCTTCTGAGAGCGTCGTACCCTCGAGCATCACCGTCCCGGCATAGGCGCGCGCCATCCACAAGTTCGGTGCGTTGGGACTGGGATTGATCCACGTGCGCGCGCCTAACGGCCAGCCGAACCCCGGCGCGGCATCGGGCTGCCAATCCTGCATCTCGATGACCCGATACTCGACATCGAGCTTGAGCGTCCCGATGAACCACAGACCCAGCTCGCCGAGCGTGAGCCCATGACGCATTGGCAACAGTCCTGCGCCGACGAAGCTTTCCCAGCCGGCGCGCAGCGTCGAACCTTCGAGTGGCCGACCCACCGGATTGGGCCGATCTAGTACCCAGACAGTCTTGTGATGTTGCGATGCCGCTTCAAGGACGTAGCGCAGGGTCGTGATAAACGTATAGATTCGACAACCCAGATCCTGCAGATCGACGAGGATCACATCGAATGCATCCATCATCGCATCCGTCGGCTTGCGCACGTCTCCATAAAGGCTGAAGACCGGGATACCATGAACCGGATCGTTGAAGTCGGGCGACTCGATCATGTTGTCTTGCTTGTCGCCGCGCAGGCCATGCTGCGGACCGAAGGCAGCGCTGATCTTCATGTCGCCGCACGCGGCCAGCGCGTCCAGCGAGTGCGTCAGGTCTTCCGTAACGGAAGCGGGATGCGCGAGCAACGCCACGCGCCTGCCCATGAGTGGCGCACGCAAATCAGGTTCGGCGATGAGTCGATCGATGCCAAACTTCATGGCTGCACGGCCGGAGAAAACTCATACGTAAAACAGTCCGCGTGATGAAAGTCCGGCTTCCCGGGTGGGTGCGCCAACGCCCAATATGACTTGCGGCCGCTCGTGTCTTCGATCAATGCCGACAAACCGAGACGCCACAAGACCTTGCGTGGCAAACAGAACAAACGATCCAACTCCAGGGAGGCCTGCAATGTGTAGCAGTCCGGGCTCGATCGCACTTCGATTGGAGGCGCGCTGATCTCGGCCGCCACACACGTCCCGCTTCGGTAGCTACTGAACCGATATGCCGCCCATTGTGTCGAAGGCGCAAAATTGAATTCGTAATACTCGGTGCCCGACGAAGCGCGGACAAATGCCTCAAAACAGGTGTGCCGCCAAAGCTCGTCGCTGCGCACGGCCGCCATGATAGGCGGCATGTGGATGTCGCTCATCTTGCCGGTCACGATATAGGACAACACCAAACTATTGGCGCGTGAACGCGCGACCCCCACTTCAACATGTGCCGCTGCGAAGCAACGCGAGTCCGGATGAGGTCTCAACACCTGGCGCATACCGGCATTCTATAGGTCGGATCATTGTTGTCACATGGCGCAGAGATTGCGCTTACTCATCGGGCGCCCTGAGGCTGCGGGTCAGAAAGCCGCTCTCCGAGAATGAGATCTGACCCAAAGCAGCCGTTTTTAATAAATTGCGACCGCTCACTTAGATTCGCTTCATCGGTACGTTGGCCGGACTAGCGAATAAGTTATTCATCGATTTCGCCTCTTGGAGTCAGTATTACCGTTCATGGCGGAGTTATCGGGGGCTGCCGCTTACGCCGCTACTCATTGCGTCCTTATAGGCCCGCTCGGCGGCCTCCGCTACCAGCCGCTTCGGTTCGCAGTTGTTGTTAACTTCGCCGCTAGTTGCGTTCACGCACGCTTGATAGTCTTCTATTGCTTCAAGGAACTGGCTTCTTGCGCCGTCGAGGGAGGTCGTGTGCGACTCACAGCTGCCAAGTAGCAAGGCAAAAACAACAAAAGCTCCATTTCGCATCCTTCAGCCCTCAATGGGGACCGCGCAATGTCGATGGAGATTATCACGGCGGATTATACGGAAAACCATTCTAACTCCGCGTGGAAATCAATATCCGCTATTGGCACAAAGCGGACATTCGAACCGCACCTGCGTTGGCGGTAAAGCAGATATCGCATTGACTTGTCGTGATGTTCGCTTTTGACCAAAAGCAGACATCTGCATCAGCTTCATTAGAATTGCTACTATGACGACTAGATTTTACTGGTATAGCCGGCGTGTCAGTGCGTCGAAATCGGACTGCGCTGGGCGGTAGCCAAGGGATCTGGAGAGAACGAATGAATAAACTTTTCGCCTTTGTCTTAATTGCTGCTGCTCTAGCTTTGTCAGCAGTTGCCGCCCAAGCGATACCATTTGGGAGCAATCGAACTTATGGCAGTTTGGTTGTCCCAGTTGCTGACGGATGCGGTGTCAACCGCTATCGTGACCCACGTGGGGTATGTCGTCGCAAATACGTCTTGGGCGATCATTACGGGAAAAGACCCCTCTACGGCGCATGCGGTGGCCTGAATTCGCATCGTGTGTGCAATTTCTTTGGACAGTGTTGGATGGTTTGCGATTGAAGGGCGAGGTCAGCCGGTCACATCGGCGCGCCTTCGCCTCGGGCGATGTCACGGGGGTTTTTATTTTGGTGGGAACCGAACTTTTGAATGTCCGCTTTTGGCACAAAGCGGACATCAATGGCCTACGGACGAATGTCCGCTTTCGGGGGAGAGCGGACATCGCGCTGACTGATCGCCATGTCCGCTAGATCCATAGCGGGCATATAGGAGCGATTTTCAGTTTGAGAGTTTGGGATGCTTGGCAGGATCCGGACATCGCATCTGCCACCAATCGATGCCTGCTTTTGGTGCAATCACGAACACCGCACCGCTCATAAAGCTAAAGCGTTAAGCATCGCGAATTAAAGTTTTTCCGACAAATGTCGGACGTTGCCCGGAATACAATTGCTGCGCCCGCAACATCATTTGCCGCGATAGACTTGATGTAAAATCCGGCTGGTCCAATTCTTCAAGATTATATCCGTGGTCAAACGCTTCAATCAGCTTCGGGCGCGCATGAACCTTCATGTTGTCAGCGAATGTGCACAGATACGCTGGTCGTGACCACCAAAAAAGGGGACTGTCGGTTAAACCTGTGATTATACCTGGTGCGCCTTTCTTGACTGGCCCGACGTTGCGAACTGCCCGGACCTTGGTTCCAACCTGCAGAGGCAATCCCGGCTTCACGGCTAGTTCGGGTTCTAACATTTCTTCGCGCTCGAGGACCGCCTAGACCTTGATTTCAATTTGCGGAGACAGTCCTGGCTTCACGGCTGGCTCTGGCGGTTCTCCGCGCTCGAGTTTCCTCAACCGCTCAATCGCGCGATGCCCGTCGCTACGAAATTTGTGGCTTCCCCAAACACGAGTAATAACGTACGCAGTGATGATAAAAACGATGGCTGCGCCGACCGCAACATACCAATTGGTATGAAAAATATTGAACATAGTTTTGACCTACACAAGATCATCTAATGAACCGCGAAAACCATCGGTATTTTTGTCGGTATTTCTGTTTCTCACATTAAACTATCTAGCTATATGAAATTTTTCGTGAAATGGCTGCCCGATTCGAGGCCCTACATTACCTGCCACGGCTATCGCGGGGCCGGCGGCCCACACCAACACCCGTATGACGTCCGCTAATGGCACTTAGCGGGCAATCCGACCGCACCCACCTTTGTCCGCTATTGGAGTAACAGCGGATATAGCAATGTATCCCAGCTAGTAAGTGGTGGCGATGACGCGGGCGGAAGGAATCAGCCGCGTGCTGCCGAGCAGGAAGCGGCTCATTCATCACGAGTTGAGGCGGAGAACGGCGCCCACGTCATCGCCACGGATAGCTATGCGTGAGTCGGGTCACGAGAGTGCGGTAGCACTACACAGGCGTGAAGAAGTTTTTTATGTGGCGGCGCTGACACGAAGCGAGATGCCACTAGGCAATGCAACATCCCCATGTGTGATTTCTCGGCTAGGTATCGGAAAAGGTATTTTAGTGGCCCCGTTACAATTTTACCGGGAGTGACCGCTGATTTGTTGTTTCGCGGAGAATAAAAAAGCGGACCTAAGCAAATTTAGTTTTTGGAAATGTCTCGCGGTTAGATTTCGGCTGCATGCATTTATGGTCTCGCGTAGTACGCATGACGAGAGCCCCGGCCTTCGCAAGCCCGACCGGGGCTCTTTCTATTCTTACGCAAAACCGGGTGTTTCTTGTTTGGAGATTTCTATGGTGAAAGAATCCGACCTCCAGCGAGTACTCAGGCTAATCGAACTCGAGGTCTTAAAAGAAACGAACAATTTGAATGCGCCACGCGCGCTGGCCGTGCACGCTAATCACGAGGCGGATTTCTTCCGGCTGGTACCGGAAGAAGAGAAGAATGCCTTCATGAAATCTTTTGGTGCTAAAGGCCGGCAGCTATTGGCGGAGCTGGAGAAAACAATTGATGACTCGCCAGACCTGTTTGATCTGCCTAATCAGGACTAAAGCGGTCGTTTAGCCGTGAAGGTTTTTGCAAATTCGATTTAATTTGCGGCAAGGTCTGCGTAGCCAAGCAATCTAAGCCAAAGTGGTGCGCGTA
>JBARNC010000125.1:0-23608 GCA_049802775.1 Pseudolabrys sp.
CGCAAAGCGCGGAAGGGTTTAATGAGCGTCAAGTCTGTCTCCGTAACGCCGAATGAGTTTTCGTCCCGCAGGTGCTATCACGGTCGCAACCAAGGCGGCACTATGACAACGGTCAGGGCGGTGCTTATTGCAGGGCCGACCGCAAGCGGCAAGTCGGCGCTGGCTCTTGAGCTGGCAGAGCGGTTCGGTGGCGTCATCGTCAATGCCGATTCAATACAAGTGTACCGCGATCTGCGCATCATTACCGCACGTCCTACGCCGGAGGAGGAAAAGCGGACGACGCACCGGCTTTATGGCTTTGTTGATGCGGCGGAGAATTACTCGGCGGGACGCTGGTGTCGCGACGTCGAGGAGGCGCTCAAGGAGGCTGTTTCGCAGGGCCGCATGCCGATCCTGGTTGGTGGCACCGGACTTTATTTTAAGGCGTTGACGACAGGACTCGCTGCTGTGCCGCCAATACCGGCGGATATTCGAGCCGAGGTCCGAAGCCGATTACAGCGCGAAGGCCCACGAGGACTGCACGCAGAACTTGCCCGGCTCGATCCCACGACGGCGCAACGCGTAACAATCAACGACCGTTCGCGCATCTCACGCGCCCTCGAAGTTGTACTGGCGACCGGGCGTCCACTCTCGGATTGGCACGTCGAAGGTCTGCCGCCGCTGATCGATGCTAAGCGCGCCGCGAAAGTATTTATCTCTTGTGAGCGCAAAGAGCTGGTCCATCGCATAGAGAGGCGCTTTGCCGCGATGCTGAGATCAGGCGCGCTGGAGGAGGTAAGGCGGCTTGCCGCGCGCGGGCTCGATCCATCGCTGCCGGCTATGAAAGCCCACGGCGTGCCTTGGTTGATGCGGCATCTTGGCGGCGAGATCTCGCTCGAGGAGGCCGTAGCAGGCAGCGTCATGGATACGCGCCGCTACGCGAAGCGCCAGCTCACTTGGTTTCGCAATCAGATGAAGGATTGGCCGTGGGAAACCGCGGAAAATGCGACAGCGGCGCTCAAAAGGCAGCTTTCGGGGCCTAAATAACCTTGATTTCTGCTTGACCAAGGTCTAAAGCCCAACTATAACGCGCGCAATGAAAGTTCAGGCAGGAACTATGTTACGCAATATTATTACCGTAGTAGATGTTCGGGCGCTCGCGTGGTCCTGACATAGGACCGCAGGCAAGCGTCCGGACATGGCCCGTTGCGGGCCTTTTTTATTGCCATGCGCGGCGAGAACGAGGCTGACAAAAGGGAATGACATGACACGCGAAATGACCGGCGCCGAAATGGTGATCCAGGCGCTCGCCGACCAGAATGTCGAGCATGTGTTCGGCTATCCGGGCGGTGCAGTGCTGCCGATCTACGACGCCATCTTCTCGCAGAACCAGGTGCGTCATATCCTGGTGCGCCACGAGCAGGGCGCCGTGCATGCGGCGGAAGGCTACGCCCGCTCGACCGGTAAAGTTGGCTGCGTGCTGGTGACGTCCGGCCCCGGGGCCACCAACGCGGTTACAGGGCTGACCGACGCACTCTGTGATTCAATCCCGATCGTCTGCATCACCGGCCAGGTGCCGACGCACCTGATCGGCAACGACGCGTTCCAGGAATGCGACACGGTGGGCATCACCCGGCCCTGCACAAAGTACAATTACCTGGTCAAGCGCATCGAGGACCTGCCGCGCGTTCTGCATGAAGCGTTCCATATCGCATCGAGCGGCCGGCCGGGACCGGTGGTCGTCGACGTGCCGAAGGACATTCAGTTCGCCAAGGGCATCTATTCCAAGCCGAAGGATTTCCCGCACACCGGCTACAAGCCCAGGCTCAAGGGCGACATGGACAAGATCAAGCAGGCAATCGATCTGATGGCGCACGCAAAACGGCCGCTATTCTACACCGGCGGCGGCGTGGTCAATTCCGGCAAGGCCGCCTGCGATCTCCTGCGCGAGCTGGTCAAACTCACCGGCTATCCGATCACATCTACTTTGATGGGCCTTGGTGCATTTCCGGCGGCCGATCCGAAATGGATCGGTATGCTCGGCATGCACGGGACGCTTGAAGCCAACATGGCGATGCACGACTGCGACGTGATGATCTGCATCGGCGCACGCTTCGATGATCGCATCACCGGCCGGCTCGACGCTTTCTCACCCAGCTCGAAGAAAATTCATGTCGACATCGATCGGTCATCGATCAACAAAAACGTCAAGGCGGACGTGCCGATCGTCGGCGATTGTGCGCATGTGCTTGAGGACATGGTGCGCCTGTGGCGCACGAGCGCGATCCACCCCGACAAGAAGTTGCTGCAAATGTGGTGGACGCAGATCGACAAATGGCGCGCGCGCAAATCGCTCGCCTACCGGCAGTCGAAAGACGTGATCAAGCCGCAATACGCCATCCAGCGGCTTTATGAACTGACCAAGGACAAGGATTGCTACATCACCACCGAAGTGGGCCAGCACCAGATGTGGGCAGCGCAATTCTATGGCTTCCAGGAGCCGAACCGATGGATGACGTCTGGCGGCCTTGGAACCATGGGCTACGGCCTGCCGGCTTCGGTTGGTGTGCAGCTCGCGCATCCGAAGTCACTGGTGATCGACATCGCAGGTGAAGCCTCGGTGTTGATGACGATGCAGGAATTGTCGACCGCGGTGCAGTACCGGCTGCCAATCAAGATCTTTATCCTGAACAACAATTACATGGGGATGGTTAGGCAATGGCAGGAATTGCTGCACGGCGGGCGCTATGCGGAAAGCTATTCGGAAGCACTGCCGGATTTCGTCAAGCTGGCCGAGGCCTATCACGCGCATGGCATCCGCTGCCAGAAGCCGGCCGATCTCGACCGCGCCATCAAGGAGATGATCGAGGTCGACAAGCCGGTGCTGTTCGATTGCGTGGTCGATCCCAAGGAGAACTGCTTCCCGATGATCCCGTCGGGACGCGCGCATAATGAGATGCTGCTCGGTGATGCCGGCGTCAGCGTGGAAGATGCAATCACCGAAGAAGGCAAGGTGATGGTGTGATGAACGCTCCCTCGACGAGCCACTATCCTGCTGCGCCAACTGCGCAGAAGTCGGAAACCCACACTCTCTCGGTTTTAGTCGACAACGAGCCGGGCGTGCTAGCCCGCGTTATCGGCCTGTTCTCCGGCCGCGGCTACAATATCGAGTCGCTCACAGTGTCGGAGACCGAGCACCGCCAGCATCTTTCGCTGATTACCATCGTCACCACCGGCACGCCGATGGTGATCGAGCAGATCAAGAACCAGCTCGATCGACTCGTTCCCGTGCATCACGTGGTAGACATGACGCTCGCCGGCAACGCCATCGAGCGCGAGCTCGCCATGGTCAAGGTCAAAGGTAAAGGCGACAACCGGGTTGAGGCGTTGCGGCTGGCGGATGCTTTTCGGGCGCGGGTGATCGACGCTACCACCGAAAGCTTTGTATTCGAAATTACCGGCGCCACCGACAAGATTGAGCAGTTCATCAGTTTGATGCTGCCGCTTGGTCTTATTGAAGTCGCACGCACCGGCATCGCAGCCATCATGCGTGGGCCAGAGGGCATGTAAGCGATGGGGCTGACGATCCTAGCGATCCCGCTCATCGTGCTGGGCGTAGTCATCAAGCCTTATTCGGCGGAGAATCTACGCTGTTTCAGCGTTAGCTTCGCCAGCGCTCGCCCCTATTGCTTCGAGCAGGGCTCCAATCTGCCGGAAGTGATCAAATACGGTAGCGTGCTGGCCGGTTTCGCGTTGCTTTACGCCGGAAGGCTACAGATCAAGCGGCAGCGTGACGGGAAATAACGAGGATCCGCCGGAGGGACTTGCCCGGACCGCTGGAGCGACCTAGAAGCACCGCGGGCGGCACTATTTCCAAAGCAACAAACAACCATTGGCCGAACGAAGGACCAAGTACCATGCGTGTTTATTACGATCGCGACGCCGACCTGAACCTGATCAAGGGCAAGAAAGTCGCCATCATCGGCTATGGCAGCCAGGGTCACGCCCACGCACTCAATTTGCGCGACAGCGGCGTAAAGGATGTCGCGGTTGCCTTGCGCAAGACGTCAGCCGGGGTGAAAAAAGCCGAGGCCGAGAAGTTCAAGGTCATGGAGGTCGGCGAGGCGGCCAAATGGGCCGACGTGATGATGATGCTCACGCCCGACGAATTGCAGGGCGATATCTATCGCGACCACCTCGCCAAGAACATGAAAGATGGCGCGGCGCTGATGTTCGCGCACGGGCTTAATGTTCATTTTAATCTGATCGAGCCGCGTGCCGATCTCGATGTGCTGATGATCGCGCCGAAAGGGCCCGGCCATACCGTTCGCTCGGAATACCAGCGTGGCGCCGGCGTGCCGTGTCTCGTCGCGATCCACAAGGATGCCTCGGGCAACGCCCATGATCTAGGGCTTTCCTACGCCTCGGCGATCGGCGGCGGCCGCGCTGGCATCATTGAGACGACGTTCAAGGAAGAGTGCGAGACCGACCTGTTCGGCGAGCAGACCGTGCTCTGCGGCGGCCTCGTCGAATTGATGAAGGCCGGCTACGAGACGCTGGTGGAATCCGGCTATGCGCCCGAGATGGCCTATTTCGAATGCGTGCACGAGGTGAAACTGATCGTCGACCTGATCTACGAGGGCGGCATCGCCAATATGAATTACTCAGTGTCGAACACCGCGGAATATGGCGAATACGTTTCCGGTCCGCGTGTGATCACACCGGAGGTGAAAGCCGAAATGAAGCGCGTGCTCGCCGATATCCAGTCCGGCCGCTTTACCAGGGACTGGATGCTGGAGAACAAGGTCAACCAGACTTCGTTCAAGGCCACCCGCGCCAAGCTTGCCGAGCACCCGATCGAACAGGTCGGTGCCAAGCTGCGGGACATGATGCCCTGGATCAAGCAGCGCGCGCTGGTGGACAAGAGCAAAAACTAACGCACATGCTGTGGATCGTCTCCATCGCCGCGGCCGTCCTGATCGGGGCGGCCGCGTTTACTTATGCAGGCGATCAGGGCGATCCGGATGAGTCTTGTGACGGCAGCACCTATGAGATCGGCAAGTGCCTGAGGGCGAAAACGGCGCAGTGGGACAACCGCATGACCACCGCCTACCAACGCATGTTGAATGCCGGTGAGCCCAAGCAGCGGGAGCAGCTGCGCGTGGCGCAGCGCCTGTGGATCCAGTACCGCGATGCGAACTGTCCCTATTACGGCCTCGGCGAAGGCACCATCGCCCGCGTAGAAGCCGGCGATTGCATGCTTCGGATGACGCAGAGCCGTGCAATCGAGCTGGAAGGTAAGGAAGATCGCAACTAACTGCGGCGTATTTAACGTTTCCTGGCGGTCTCGTTATTCAGCCACAACGCGACCTCATCCGGTGTGGCGGAGCCATTGGAGGCGCGGGCATTGGCCTCACGCATCGTTGCGACATCGATTGAATCGATCAGCGGCTTGAGCGCGGTGATGAGCTTCCCATCGTCTGCCCGTTTACGCGAAACCAGCAAAATTGCGTCATAAGGCGGGATGACGTGCTTGTCGTCGGCGAGTACGGTGAGTTCGTAGGTCGCGATCTGTCCATCGCTCGTATAGGCCGAGATTACGTCAACTTCTCCGGCGGCGACGGCCTTGTACATGAACTCCGGTTGCATCTGCCGTTGGGCGCGAAATTTCAAACCATAAGCATTGCGCAGCGCTGTCCATTCCGGTCGCGCGAAGATTTCATAGTCGCCGGCGACGGTGAGGCCGCCGGCATGGCCGACCAGATCGGAAACAGAGCGGATATTCAGCGCCTCCGCCTTTTTGCGCGCCATTGACAATGCGTAGGCATTCTCGAAGCCGAGTGAGCCGAGCATTCGTATGCCGAGCGACTTTTGCAGCCATTGCGACAACTCGGCGAGCAGTTGCTCGCGCGGCGGCACATCGTGGCGCTGCATGCGGTTCGCCCAAAGCGTTCCGGAATAGTCGACGGCAACGTCAACCTCGCCCGACGCGAGCGCATCGAACAGCACGTTGGAGCCAAGTCCAGGCCGGCGCGCCGCCGTGATTCCGGCGGCTTCGAGGCGCTGATAAATCAGCGCGGCGAGAACATATTGCTCCGTAAAAGTCTTGGCACCGATTAGATAACTCGCCTGCGGCCGTGCGAGGCCGGGCAGCAAAGCAGAAAATGTTAGAGCGACCAGACCAAGTGCGCCTAGCGCCGTGCGCGCACCGCTGCGGCGGGTCACGCCTACCTGTATCAGTGCTAGCAATTGATCCACTGCGAGTGCGAGGAGCGCGGCCGCAACGCAGCCGAAGATGACGAATGCCGAGTTCTGGGTCTGCAAGCCGGTGAAGATGTAATTGCCTAGGCTCGTTTGCCCGATCGGCGTCGCGAGGGTTGCGGTGCCGATGACCCAGACAGCCGACGTTCTGATACCGGCCATGATGACCGGCAGCGCCAGCGGGAGTTCGATATCTCGCAATAACCGCCACGGCCGTACGCCGATAACGCGCGCAGCTTCGCTCAGGCGCGCATCGACGCCGTTGAGGCCTGTGATCGTGTTGCGTAGAACCGGCAGCATCGAATAGAGCGCGAGCGCCAGTACCGACGGAAGGAATCCGAGTGCGGAAAAGCCTTTGCCAAACACACGTTCGGACAAGGCCGCTATGGCCAACAGTAAGGGGTAGAAAAGCGCGAGGAGGGCAAGGCCGGGAATGGTCTGCACAACGCTGGCGACTGCCAGCAAAGCGCCGCGCAGAATGGGCCGGCGCCTCGAGGCGATAGCGACCGGCAGGCTGATGCCAAGCCCGATGGCAAGCGCGGTCAGGCTAACCAGTACGTGGCTGCCGAGATAGTCGGGCAACCGCGCCCACGCGTCGGCGAGACGGGAGTCGACGATCATCGTGGCAATGATGGCATGCGGAGGTGGGCGCGCGAAACCAATGATTTCGGCCTGATCTGGACCCATCCCTTGGTTAAGATACAAAAATTCAATCGGCGGCGGCGCGACAGCTTGCAATGACAGTTTGATTACAGTCTTATGACAGCGGGCCGTGCGCTGGGGAGCTAGAGGGGATCGCAGCCGGGCACGGCCGTCCTTAGGCCATGTTGTCCGCAGCGTCCGCCCTGCTCAGTCGTTTTGCGCCCGCCGAGGCGATCTCTCGCCGCGATGCGTTTGTGCTGGTCATTATCACTGTCCTGCACCTCGCCGCGCTTGTCGTGATGGTCGCGACCGAGCTTGATATTGCCACCAAGGCAACTTTCCTGCTCGCCTGGGCACTGCTGAATTTTTTCTGGCTGGCATTATTGCGGCGGCCCGCAATTGCCGGGTTGCTGTCGCTCGCGTTGGTGGTCGCACTCATTATTTTGTCGCAGTTCAAGTACGACAAGCTGATGATGACGGTGAACTTCGTCGACCTGATGATCATCGATCCGGACACGTCAGCCTTTCTTTTTATGATCATGCCAAGCCTGCGCGAGCCGGTTCTGTTCGGTGCGGTGGTCGCGGCTCCTTTGCTGGTGCTTCTTTGGCGGATCGATCCATTTCGTGTGCGCATGCGCACGACTGCGCTCGGCAGCACATTGTGTATGGGCGGCCTCGTTGTTTTGTCGGCGGCCTATCCGGTCGATCTTTATGGGGAGTTTTTTAACAGGGACTATGTGTCCAAGTTCGCTCGTTCCGGCTTAGAGGCGATCTACGAATTTGCCACTCACGGGCTGCTGGAATCGGATGTGGCCGTCACGGATCGGCTAAAGGCGCCTGCGGCGACATGCAGCCCGGGTGGAAAGCTTCCGCACATTATCCTGGTGCATGACGAGTCAAGCTTCGACATCACCGCCGCGCCCGGTATGAAAGTTCCGCCCGGCTACCAGCGGCACTTCCGATCGTTTGACGGAGTCGCGCGTAAGATGGTGGTGGAAGGCGCTGGTGGCCCCAGTTGGTTCACCGAGTACAATGTGCTGACTGGCCTGTCGGCGCGTTCATACGGTCGCTTCGCGACATCGGTGACGCGTATCGCCGCCGGGCGTGTCGCGCGCGGCCTACCGAATGCACTTAGCCGGTGCGGCTACAAGACCTTTAGCCTTTATCCATTCTACGGCGCGTTTCTTGGCTCGCGTGGCTTTCAGACAACGGCGGGCGTTGAGCACTATCTCGACATGAAGGACTTAGGGGCTCGCGGACTCGAGCCTGACAGCTTTTATTTCGAACAGGCGACAAACATCATCGCAAGCGAACGGCGTCAAGGCCCGCTATTTTTGTTTGTTTACACCGCCGCCAATCACTTCCCGTGGGATTTCAGTTTCCGTCCAGAACTGACGCCAGGCTGGCGTCAACTCGGCAATGCTCCCAACATCGATGAATATATCCGGCGGCAAACATTAAGCGCACATGACTATTCCGCGCTGCTCGATCGGCTCAAACGCGAGTTCCCGACCGAATCCTTTTTGATTGTTCGTTTTGGTGATCACCAACCGGAATTCGCATATCGCATTATCGATCCATCGCTCAGCGAGGCGGCACTCGCGCGACACTTGGAGACCTTCGATCCGCGCTATTACACCAGCTATTATGCGATCGACACGGTGAATTTCACGCCGGCCGATTTATCCTCGGCGCTCAAAACGCTCGAGGCACCCTACCTGCCTTTGCTGGTCCAAGAGGCGGCCGGAGTACCGCTCGATCCGTCCTTTTCCGAGCAGAAGAACATTCTGAAACGTTGTCATGGTCTGTTTTATCGGTGTGCCGGCGGCGCCGAGGCGCGGCGGTTTAATCGCCTGCTGATTGAGGCGGGTCTGATCAAGGGCCTTTGAGGTGGCGGGCTTTGCAAGCCCCGGCCGGCCGGATAGTTTGTCATCCAAGAAATAAAAGCGGGAGGGGACGCATGGCGGGCGATACCGCTGTGGCTGCGACCGATTTTCGAAATGCGCGCGCGTTGAGCGCAGCAGTCGCACTCGACGACGTAGTAGTCGCGTTCCGCTTGGCCGGCGCCGTCTATACCGCGATTGGACATGCAACGCTTCATGTTGCCGACGGCGAATTTGTCGCCATCGTCGGGCCGACCGGTTGCGGCAAGTCAACCTTGCTGAATGTCACCGCCGGATTGCTCACGCCGGCCGGCGGCGGTGTCAAAATTTTCGGCAGTCCGCTTGCCGCCGCGCTCAATCGCCAGGCCGGATATTTGTTCCAGGCTGATGCACTATTCCCTTGGAAGACCGCTTTAGAGAATGTCGCGATAGGCCTGGAGACGGCGGGTACGCCTGTGGGCGAAGCGCGCATGCGCGCGCGGGCATGGCTCACGCGTGTGGGCCTCAGCGTGTTCGGCGACCGGTATCCGCACATGCTGTCCGGTGGTCAGCGAAAGCGCGTGGGTCTTGCACAGGTGCTGATCCGTGACCCAAAGATCCTACTAATGGACGAACCTTTCGGTCCGCTCGACGCGCAGACGCGTCAGATCATGGGAAACTTATTGCTCGATCTCTGGAGTGTAGATCGCAAGGCAGTGCTGTTCGTTACTCACGATCTGGAAGAAGCTATCGCGCTGTCCGATCGGGTCGTGATCATGTCCGCGGGACCGGCGGCACGTATTATTGGCGATTGGCGAGTTCCACTAACACGTCCGCGCGATATATCGGAGGTGAAGCTCGATCCTACATTTCATGAGCTACATCGAGAAATCTGGCATGAGTTGAAGGCCCAAGTTGTCAAGGGCTACGCCCAGAGTGAAGGAGCCTGACAGAGCGGAATTTTATTCAGGTAGCTTTGTTCATGATAACGCTGCCGAGAAACTTAACACGAGGGACTGTAATGCCTGGACTACGTTCGGAGTTTGATCGTCATGTCGCGTTTCAATCTTCTCCTGTTGCAGGTGCTGGTGGCAGTGGTGGGCGTCGCGCTCTGGTACGCGCTCACCACTTACCCCATCTTCGGCAAACTCCTGCTGCCGCCATTCTTCTTTTCCAATCCGGTTGATGTGGCGGGGCAGATCGTTGCGTGGTTCGCCTCGGGGGTGATCTGGAAGCATCTCTGGGTCACGTTGATCGAGTCGATCCTGGCTTTTGTGTTCGGCTCGATTGGCGGCGTACTCGTCGGCTTCTGGTTTGCGCGCCAGCCGCGGACCGCGGCGGTGTTCGATCCTTACGTAAAGATGGTCAATGCGCTACCGCGCGTCGTGCTTGCGCCGATTTTTGCACTCTGGCTTGGTCTCGGCATTTGGTCGAAGGTGGCGCTCGGCTTCACACTGGTGTTTTTCATTGTGTTCTTCAACGTCTATCAAGGCGTCAAGGAAGTGAGTCCCACGGTACTGGCGAACGCGCGCATGCTTGGGATGAGCGAGCGCCAGTTGATGCGTCACGTTTATTGGCCGTCGGCGTTGTCCTGGATGTTCTCCTCGCTGCACACATCAGTTGGCTTTGCGGTGGTGGGTGCCGTCGTGGGCGAATATCTGGGCGCTGCTGCCGGCCTCGGCTATCTGATCCAGCAGGCAGAGGGCGTGTTCGACGTTGCCGGCGTTTTTGCCGGCATGTTTGTGCTCGCGGCCTTCGTCATCGTGATCGATGCCATTGTAAGCGTGATCGAGAAACGTCTGCTGGTCTGGCGGCCAGTGGCGGCTGATAGCGGGCCCTAGGCATCTGCGCAGTACTGGCCTATCGTTTCGGCCAAAATTGGCCAACATAATAAGGGAGGAAATCATGCCCGAAATGTTCCGGCGGCTAGCCGCGGCATTCGCCGTGCTCATCCTGTCGAGCGGCCTTGCGCTCGCGCAATCCAAGGTCACTCTCGCTGTCGGCGGTGGCTCGTGCCTGTGTTACCTGCCCACCATGCTGGCGCAGGCGCTCGGCGAATACGAGAAAGCCGGCGTCAATGTCGAGGTCGTCGATTTCAAGGGGGGCTCGGAGTCCCTCAAGGCCGTCATCGGCGGCAGCGCGGATGTGGTGTCCGGTTATTTCGACCATTGCGTCAATCTCGCCGCGAAGGGCCAGCATTTGCAATCCTTCGTGGTCTACGACCGCTTCCCTGGCTTCGCGCTGGTCGTGTCGCCCAAGCACAAATCAGAAATCAATTCGATCAACGATTTCTCTAACAAAAAAGTCGGCGTTAGCGCGCCCGGCTCTTCCACCGATTTTTTCCTCAAATATATGCTGAGCAAGAATGGTGTCGATCCAAATTCAGTCGGCGTGATCGGGGTCGGCCTTGGCGCGACCGCGGTTGCCGCGATGGAGCAAGGTACGATCGATGCCGCCATTATGCTCGATCCGGCGGTCACCATCTTGCTAGGCAATGACAAGGACCTGAAGATTCTCGCCGATACCCGCAGCCAGAGGGACACGCTTGCCGTGTTCGGCGGCGAATATCCGGGCGGCGCGCTCTATACCAAGGCGGAATGGATCACCTCGCACGAGAAGGAAGTGCAGGCCATGACCAACGCCATCGTTAACACGCTCAAGTGGATCCATTCGCACACGCCGGAAGAGATCGCCGACAAAATGCCCCCAAACCTGGTCGGTAAGGACAAGGCACTCTATGTCGCGGCGTTGAAGAACACGCTGGCGATGTATTCTGAGACCGGCCGTATGGATCCAAAGGGCGCTTCGGCGGTGCTGGCCGTGTTCGCGCAATCCTCGCCCGAGGTGGCCAAGGCCAATATCGACCTGTCGAAGACCTACACCAACAAATACGTCGACGAGGCGAACAAGAAGATGGGTATGAAATAAGTTCGACCCGAAGGCTGATTTCCAGTGACGTTGCGCGGCGGGGGATTTCCCCGCCGTGTCTGTTATTGTCGAGGCCATGAACATTCTTTCCATTCAGTCGCACGTTGCCTATGGCCATGTTGGCAATGCTGCCGCGGTGTTTCCGCTGCAGAGGATGGGCGTGGAGGTATGGCCGATCCATACGGTTCAGTTTTCCAATCACACTGGCTATGGCAGCTGGGAGGGTCGCGTGTTCGATGCCGGCATGATTGGCGAGGTAATGACCGGCATCGAACAGCGCGGCGTGCTCGGTGACTGCGATGGTGTTCTGTCAGGCTATATGGGCTCTGCCGATATCGGCGGCTCCATTCTGAACGCGGTAGCGACCATTAAGCGCGCCAACCCGAAGGCCAAATATTGCTGCGATCCGGTGATTGGCGATGTCGGCCGCGGCATATTCGTGCGTGAAGGCATCCCCGAATTCATGAAAAACAAGGCGGTGCCGGCGGCCGACGTTATTACGCCCAATCATTTCGAGCTGGACTATCTCAGCAATCGCACGAGCAAAACCGTGCAGCAAGCGCGCGAGGCAGTGAAGGCCGTGCATGATCTCGGGCCGCACGCGATCCTAGTGACGTCGCTGCACACTGAGGAAACGCCGAAGGATTCGATTGACCTGCTGGCGTCGGATAAGAGCGGATGCTTCTTGTTGCGTACGCCAAAACTGCTGCTGGCGATTAACGGTGCAGGTGATGCGATCGCGGCGCTGTTTTTTGCGCACTATCTGCGAAACGGAAAAATAGACGAGGCACTTTCACGTGCGGCCTCGGGTGTGTTCGGTGTGCTGGTGAAAACGGCAGAGGCGGGTGCGCGAGAAATCCAGCTGGTGGCGGCGCAAGATGAAATCGTAAAGCCGAGCCATCTATTTGAAGCGAAAGCGCTCGAGTCATGATCGAAGCGCCATCAATATTCCACATCGATGGGCTAGAGCTGTCATTCGCCCCCAAGGCGTGGGCATTCTCAGTCGAACGGCGCGCCGAGATCGACGCATATTTCGAAGCGCTGCGCCGGGGGAAGCCGGCGCTTTGGAACGGTCGCGTGTTGCTGTTGCACCATCAGCTCGTCGAGCATGGCGTTCTCCGCGGCGAATATCTGGAAACCGACTATGCAAGCTTTGCCGCCTGGCAGCATTGGGGTCGACCACCCACTGGAGTGCGCGATTGTTTCGGTGCCGCGGCAATCCTCACGGCAGATGGCGCGTTTCTGCTTGGCGTCATGGGCCCGCATACTTTCAATGCCGGGGAAATCTATTTTCCCTGTGGCACACCTGATCCGGACGACATCATCGACGGCAAAGTTGATCTCAATCTGAGCGTACGTCGTGAGCTCAAGGAGGAGACCGGCCTCGATGTCGCCGAGTTTGAGGTCGAGCCGGGCTGGACTATGGTCGTTGATGGTCCACTGATTGCGGAGATCAAGGTGTTGCGTTCGAAAGAGAGTGCCAATGTCCTTTATAGGCGTATACACGCGCATCTCGCGTCTGAACGGTATTCGGAGCTTGCAGATATTCGCATCGTCCGCGAGGCCACAGATATCAACCCGGCTATGCCACGCTTTATTACGGCATTCCTGGCGTCGCGTTTTGCCGGCGGATAGGGTAGAGGCGCATTGTCGGCAGGCCGGGGACCCAGCATGACGCTCAATAGCATCGCAAAGCGTTTTCGTATCGACAGTCCGGACAAATTTCGCCTGTCCACTTTCGATCCGGGGGAATGCCACGGGCTTTCCGTCGACAAAAGCGAAGCCAAGGCCATGCTCGCCGAGGGCATCGAGCAGCTGACCGATCTACAGGAGCGGCTTTACGCCTGTGATCGCTGGTCAGTTCTGATCGTACTTCAGGCGATGGATGCCGCCGGTAAGGACAGCGTAATCAAGCATGTGATGTCGGGGCTCAATCCGCAGGGCGTCGAAGTGCATTCCTTTAAACAGCCAAGCGCAGAGGAGCTCGACCATAATTTTTTGTGGCGCGCCGCTCGCCGCCTGCCCGAGCGCGGGCGCATCGGAATTTTCAACCGCTCGTACTACGAGGAGGTATTGGTCGTTCGCGTGCACCCGGAACTACTCGAGCGCCAGCAGTTGCCCGGCTCCTTAGAGGGCAAGGATATATGGCAACAGCGTTTCGACGATATCTGCGCGTTCGAGCGCCATCTCACACGTAACGGAACCCGAATTTTAAAATTTTTTCTGCATGTCTCGAAAGAGGAGCAGCGCAAGCGCTTCCTCGAGCGCATCGACGAGCCGGCCAAGCGCTGGAAGTTCTCCATGGGCGATGTCGCCGAGCGCAAACTCTGGGACAAATACATGGCCGCCTATGAGGACATGATCCGGCAGACCAGCCGGCCGGAGACGCCCTGGTTTGTGGTGCCCGCCGACCACAAATGGTTCACGCGCATGGTCGTGGCAGGCGCCTTGGTTCAGGAACTCCAGGCGCTTGGTCTCGATTTTCCGAAAATCGAGGGCAAGGCGCTCAAAGAGCTGCAAGATGTGGGTAGAGCGCTGAAAAAGGAAGACGAGCCCTGAGGTCTTGCTTCCCTGTGTGCCGATCCGCTAAACACTAGGCCCTACAGACGCGGTTAACACAGACTTAAAGAGTTTACCTGCTGGTTGAAGACGAGGGTTATTCGAAGGCCATGTCGACGCGCCCATATGTTTGCGCGATCGAGCGGACGGCGGGACACGCCGGCTCCGCGGCTTCCCTCATTCTGGGCCTCCTTCTCCTTATCCGCCCCTGAGGGCCGGCTGGGCCATTTGTGCCTGGGCACTCGGGGGGTTGACGGAATGAGCAAGAGAACCCCATAGCGCCCATGCGAGGCGCCTTCGACGAGAAGGAACAATCCGATGAATTCAAAGACTCAGTCCGACAGGGACCGCGTCGTGATATTCGACACGACCTTGCGTGACGGCGAACAATGTCCCGGCGCGACCATGACCCACGAAGAAAAGCTCGAGGTTGCCGAATTGCTTGACACCATGGGCGTGGACATCATCGAGGCCGGGTTCCCGATCGCCTCTGAAGGCGATTTTGCAGCCGTGCACGAGATAGCTCAGCGCTCGAAGAAAGCTGTCATCTGCGGCCTCTCGCGTGCTGCCTTGAAGGATATCGACCGCTGCGCCGAGGCGATAAAGCCAGCCAAACGCAAGCGTATCCACACGTTCATCTCCACGTCACCTGTCCATATGAAATACAAGCTCCAGAAGGAGCCGCACGAGGTCTACGAGATGGTGATCGGGCAGGTTACGCGTGCGCGCGGGCATACCGATGATGTCGAATGGTCCGCGGAGGATGCCACCCGGACAGAGCACGATTTCCTCTGCCGTTGCGTGGAGGCTGCAATTAATGCCGGTGCCACGACGATCAACATCCCCGACACCGTTGGTTACACGGTGCCGGAGGAATATTTCGCGCTCATTAAAATGTTGCACACGCGTGTCCCGAATGCAGAGAAGGCGCGCTTCTCCACCCACTGCCATAACGATCTCGGCATGGCGGTGGCCAATTCACTTGTAGGAGTGAAAGCGGGCGCTCGGCAAATCGAATGCACTGTCAACGGCATCGGCGAGCGTGCGGGTAACGCCGCGCTCGAAGAAGTCGTGATGGCAATGAAGGTGCGCAACGACGTGCTGCCGTACTGGACCGGCATCGACGCCACCATGCTCACGCGCGCGTCCAAGCTGGTCTCGGCGGCAACATCATTCCCGGTGCAATACAACAAGGCGATCGTCGGCCGGAATGCGTTTGCACATGAGAGCGGCATCCACCAGGACGGTATGCTCAAGAATGCGCAGACTTACGAAATCATGACGCCGGAATCGGTTGGGGTGAAACAAACCTCATTGGTCATGGGCAAGCATTCCGGGCGCCATGCTTTCATCCACAAGTTGGAGGAGTTGGGTTACGAGCTCGCCAGCAATCAGCTTGAGGATGCCTTTGTCCGCTTCAAGGCATTGGCCGATCGCAAAAAGCAAATCTATGATGAAGACATCGAGGCGTTGGTGGACGAGGAAATTGCGCACGCCCACGACCGCATCAAGGTGCTGTCGTTGACGGTGATCGCCGGCACCATGGGCCCGCAGACGGCGACACTCACGCTCGACATTGATGGCGAGCACGTCACGACCCAATCGACCGGCAATGGTCCCGTGGATGCGATCTTCAAGGCAATCCGCGCGCTGGTGCCGCACGATGCGACGCTCGAGCTTTTCCAGGTGCATGCGGTCACCGGCGGTACCGACGCGCAGGCGGAAGTGTCGGTAAGGCTGTCGGAAAGCGGCCGCTCTTTCACCGCCAAGGGCGCTGATCCTGATACTCTGGTGGCGTCCGCCAAGGCCTACCTCGGCGCACTCAACAAGCTGACCAGCAAGCGCAACAAGACAGCCTCGGTCGAGGGGCGCATTCATTCGACCGACGTTGG
Organism: Pseudolabrys sp.; assembly: GCA_049802775.1. Classification (GTDB taxonomy): domain Bacteria; phylum Pseudomonadota; class Alphaproteobacteria; order Rhizobiales; family Xanthobacteraceae; genus Pseudolabrys. Next base: position 16,124 of record JBARNC010000125.1, read on the forward strand.
CTAAAGCCGTTTTTATTAAGATTGAGACGACAATGTCGCGCTCGAAAAAGGCGCGGCATTGTCATTTCTGGTATTTATATCCGCCTGAACTCCCATAAATCACATTTTGCCCGCAATTCGTTCGCTTTGGGGGCCAAATTCCCGGGTACTCGCTCTATATAACCTCTTTAAAGCTTTTGGGATTTTCGCAATGAAAATGACTGTATGCGCGAGCGCCATCGCGCTCGCGATGTCCGGCTTGTTGTCGAATGTTGCGCCCGCTCACGCGCGGGAAATCACGACGAATGCCGAAATGACTCAATCGTCGGCTTCGATCAACATCGCGCGCATTAAGAGCGCTCTCAAGTTAACCCCGACCCAGGAACCCTATTGGGCGCCGGTTGAAGCTGCATTGCGCGATCTCAACCGCCACCAGGCGCAAAGTGAGGGTGACGGCCTCGTGCGCCGCATCAGCCACCGGGTGGTTTCGATCGCGCTCAATAGCGCAACCATCCAAAAGCTCGCGGTTGCCGCACGGCCGTTGATCGGCGTTCTCGACGCCGAGCAGATGCGCACAGCGCATGGGCTCGCCCAGGAAATGGGTTTGGGTCCGGTGGTCGCCGCGCTGCGATAACGCGTGTGGCGACCGTTCGTCGCATCCGTGTTAAGTCGATGTGCTGACTTAACCACTGCGGCCAAGCTCCACTTGCCGCGAAACCGGTTTAGTGCCACCCTAAACAGCAGAAAAACAAGGTAAAAGCCGGTTTCGACCGATCAACTGGAGGACTACGTCGATGCGCAAGTGGCTTCTCGCGGCGGCTGCGGCCGCCATTTTCGTAGCACCCAGCGCCGCCATGGCGCAGGCGCCGATCGTGATCAAGTTCAGTCACGTTGTGGCACCGAACACGCCGAAGGGCAAGGGCGCCGACAAGTTCAAGGAGCTTGCCGAGAAATATACCAACGGCAAGGTCAAAGTTGAGGTCTATCCGAACTCGACCCTCTACAAGGACAAGGAAGAGCTCGAGGCGCTGCAGCTCGGCGCCGTGCAGATGCTCGCCCCGTCGAATTCCAAGTTCGGCCCAATGGGAATCAAGGACTTCGAGGTGTTCGACCTGCCGTTCTTGCTGCCGAACCTCGCTTCGCTACGCAAGGTCACCGAAGGCCCGATCGGCCAGAAAATGCTCAAGCTTCTGGAGCCGAAGGGCATGATCGGTCTTGCGTACTGGGACAACGGTTTCAAGCAGATGAGCGCCAACAAGCCGCTGCACATGCCCGAGGATTATAAGGGACAGAAATTCCGGATCCAATCATCGAAGGTGCTAGAAGCGCAATTCCGCCTGCTCGGCGCAACACCGCAGGTAATGGCGTTCGGAGAAGTCTATCAGGCGCTGCAGACCGGCGTGGTCGACGGCCAGGAAAACACGCCGTCAAATATCTACACTCAGAAATTTTATGAGGTGCAGAAGTACACGGCGCTGACCAACCACGGCTATATCGGCTACGTGGTCGTCGTGAACAAGAAGTTCTGGGACGATCTGCCGGCCGTTGTCCGCGGCCAGCTCGAGAAGGCGATGAATGAAGCGACCGTCTACGCCAACAAGATCTCCGAGTCGGAGAATGCGGAGGCGCTCGATGAGATCAAGAAGTCAGGCAAAACGGAAATCATTATCCCGACCGGTGCCGAAATGGCCGCTATGCAGAAGGCCATGGAACCGCTCTATCAGGACATGGCGAGCCGCGTCGGCAAGCAGCTTATCGATGACGTTCGCAAGACGGCGCAGGGCGTAACCAACTAAAAACGGCGAGCCCCGGCCTCTGCGCCGGGGCTCGATTACTTCCAGGGTAGGGGGATCCCGCGTGTTGATCGACGTCCGGCGGCGGCCGTGGGGGCGACGGCTGTCGTTAATCGGGGAATTGCTGCCTGCTGGGGCTCGTCATAGTCCCCAAGCGCACGAGGCGTAAGTGTTCCTTCGCATTCTCGATCGTCTCGAGGAAATTCTCATCGCGAGTCTGATTGCGGCCGCTACGCTGCTGATTTTCGTGGCCGTCGTGCAGCGCTACATGGTGGGCGTCCCGTTTCTCTATCCACTCGTTTACCATATCAACCTGACCTGGGCGCAGGAACTGTGCATCTACATGTTTGTGTGGATGGCAAAGTTCGGCGCCGCCTACGGCGTGCGTACCGGCATCCATGTCGGCGTCGACGTCGTGGTCAACATGCTGGAGCCCGGGCCGCGCAAAAAGGTCGTCATGTTCGGCCTGTTGTGCGGCGCGCTGTTCACTTTCGTGGTCGGCACCATGGGTGCGAAGTTCGTGATCGAGCTTTACCCCACAGATCAAGTCTCGCCCGACATGGAGATGCCGCGCTGGATCATCTTCCTAGCCGTGCCGCTCGGCTCTTATCTCATGTGCTTCCGTTTCCTCCAGGTCGCCTGGGCCTTCTGGCGCACGGGCGAGCTGCCGCACCATGATCCTGGCCATGTCGAGGGCGTGGTCGAGAGCCCGGCCGCAGCCAGGGATTTGGCCCGATGAACGCCGCCATCATCTTCGGCCTGCTGATCGCACTGATGCTCACCGGCATGCCGATCTCGATCGCACTCGGCCTGACCGTGCTGAGCTTTCTGTTCGTGATGACCACGGTGCCGATCGAGGCGGTAGCGCTCAAGCTCTTCACCGGCATCGAGAGCTTCGAGATCATGGCGATCCCGTTCTTTATTCTGGCCGGCAACTTCCTGACTCATGGCGGCGTCGCTCGCCGCATGATCCGGTTTGCCACCTCCATGATCGGCCACTGGTATGGCGGCATGGGTCTAGCTGGCGTGATGGCCTGCGCACTGTTTGCAGCCGTGTCGGGGTCCTCGCCCGCGACCGTCGTCGCAATCGGCTCGATCATCCTGCCAGCGATGGTACAGCAGGGTTATCCAAAACGTTTTGGCGCCGGCGTAATCGCGACCTCGGGCGCGCTCGGGATCCTGATTCCGCCCTCAATCGTGATGGTGCTGGTCGCGGTGGCCACCGGCGGCAGCGTGGCCTTCGATCCCGAGGGCAAGCGCGTGCTGTCGGCCTCGGTGGCGCAACTGTTCATGGCGGGTGTCGTCCCGGGTCTGATCCTGGCCACGATGCTCGGCATGACCACGTTCTACCGCGCCTGGAAGAACAACTATCCGCGCATGCAGAAGGCGAGCTGGCCGGAAGCGCTGGTCGCGTTCCGCGATTCGGTCTGGGGCCTGCTGCTGATCGTAATCGTGCTGGGCGGCATTTATACCGGCGCCTTCACGCCGACCGAAGCCGCGGCGGTGAGCGCGGTCTATGCCTTCGTCGTGGCGGTGTTCGTCTATCGTGACATGAAGCTGAGCGAAGTGCCGAAGGTGCTGCTCGCCTCGGCCAATATGAGCGCGATGATCCTCTACATCATCACTAACGCGGTGCTGTTCTCGTTCCTGATGACCAGCGAGCAAATCCCGCAGGCCATGACGGCGTGGATCAAGGGTAGCGGCATCGGCTGGGTCGAGTTCCTACTGGTCGTGAACGTGCTGCTGCTGATCGCGGGCAACGTCATGGAGCCGTCTTCGATTGTGCTGATCACCGCGCCGATCCTGTTTCCCATTGCGGTCGGCCTAGGCATCAACCCGATTCATCTCGGCATCCTGATGACGGTGAACATGGAAGTTGGGCTCTGCCATCCGCCGGTCGGCCTCAACCTCTATGTCGCATCCGGCATCGCGCGTATGGGAATTACCGAGCTCACCATCGCGACCTGGCCCTGGCTCGTGACCATGCTGATCTTCCTCGCCATGGTCACCTACATTCCGGAAATATCGCTCTGGCTGCCGCGGTTGCTCGGAATGATGTGAACGCGCCTGCGCAAGGTGAACATTTGTAAATCAACATTGCGTGGCCGTAATCTCTGTCAAAACTTTAACTTGATAAGGCAACGCTTCGCTCGTCTATTTGGTGGCATCAGGAAATGCCATCGGAGGTTGCCATGTTGAAGACCTTTCTTGCCGGCACAACCGCGCTCGCGATCGCCGGCGCTACGCTTGCCTATGCACAGAGGGGCTCGGACGATTTTCAGCGCGTGCAGCACTGGCGCCCGAATGCCGAAGATATCACGGCCTTCGGTGAGGCACGCATCGCCGCGCTCCATGCCGGACTCAAGCTCACTGCCGAACAAGAAAAGAACTGGCCGACGGTGGAGAGCGCGCTGCGCGATCTCGCCAAGCAGCGCTCGGAGCGTTACGCCGCGCGTGCCAGCGCCGATCGCCCGAAGGATCCGATCGAGCGCCTCAATCTGCGTGCCGAGGTGATGGGCCAGCGCGCGGCCGGTCTCAAGAAACTCGCCGACGCGGCCGGTCCGCTCTACAAGAGCCTCGATGACAGCCAGAAGCATCGCTTTGTCGCGCTCGCGCGGCTCGGGGCCCAAGAAGCCGGCGCCTTCCGCGGTCACCACGGCTTCGGTGGTTGGCACCATCGCGGCCCGCGCGGGATGCAAGGCGGCGACGCGCAGCCGCAATAAGCGCGTCAAACGAGTAGCGGAAGGCGGCCAACGCGATCTCCCCGACGCGTGTCGCCATCCAAGAGCCGCCGGACAAACCGGCGGTTTTTTTTTGAAACTCGCCGAGGTGCTTGGTTGAAACGCGCGGCTGGACACTGCTGGCCACCTTTGCTAAGCCACGCGCGCTCGGTGGATCCCCACCGCGGCAATTCGGGCGCATAGCTCAGTTGGTAGAGCAGCTGACTCTTAATCAGCGGGTCCAAGGTTCGAGTCCTTGTGCGCCCACCAACAAAATCAATCACTTAGCAAACATCTGCATGAGAACGGAATGTGTGGTTTGCACGCAGTTTGCAGATTTCGTTCTCTAACCGTACACAGCGTTCAGTTTCACGATTGCTGCTTCGGCGAGTTCGACGGCGCCGCCCAGGTAGTGCGCTTCCAAAATGCTCTCGACATCCTTCATCGAATGTCCGGTGATGGCTGCGATCTGCGGGACGGTGCAGCCAGCCAAGGCCAATCGCGTTGCGGCCGTGCCGCGCAGGTCGTGGAAATGTAAATCGTCAGACAGCCCTGACCTATCGAACGCCTTTCCCCACGAGGTGCGAAAGCCGTCCTCGGTCCAGGGCTTGCCGCGGGTGTTGGATAGGATCGTTGTGGTTGGCCTTCCAGCGGCTATGGCTGCGTCGAGGGCTGCCTTAAGCGGTGCGCCCACGGGAATCGTTACGCGCTTCCCTGTCTTGCCCTGGCGCAGGCGGATATGGGCGCCGTCATAGGCGGCCCACGTTAGCCGCAACAAGTCTCCCTGACGTGCCCCGGTCCATAGTGCGAGCAATAGGGCAGCCTGTAGTTCGGTTGATGCAACGGCGCAAAACGCCTTGATGTTGTCGGCGGTCCAAATCGTTTCAGTGCGGTCGGTCTCGTAAAGACGGCCACCACGCTCACAAACGTTACGCGCAATCTTTCCGCGATCTTTGGCGACCGAAAGAACGCGGGCCAGTACTGTCCAGGCGTAATCCGCCGTGCGCGGCTTATCGGCCAGCTTATCGCGCCAACTCTTAAACTCACCTCGGGCTTTTGGATGTTCTACAACCTCAATCGGCATATCGCCGTGATTTTCTTCGATCATTCTTAGGTAGCGGCTGTAGCTCTTTCGGGTCTTATCACTAAGTGATGTGAATTCAGCTGACGACCGAAACAGTGCGACAAGATTGAACATGGTTCCCTGGGCGGGCATCTTGCGAGCGCGGTGAGCGTCGGTATAGGCGACAAAGAAACGAGGATCTTCCGGCTTGAGCGGAGTCCCATCTTCTGCCTTGATTAAGGGCCCGCCGCGCCACGCGTAAAAATATGTGCGACGAGTGCCATTCGCAAGTTTCTTGGTCGCGCTAGCTATGCCTGGAAGTTCTTTTCTCATTCCGTTCACGCTTCCATTTATCGAAAGCATCCTCTTGCCTAATTAAGCCGATCCCACCAGCAGCGTCGAGTGCCGCGTCAATTGCTTCCAAATCCCAACGCGCTGTACCTGGTATCGAACGGGGTAAACGGCCAGATTTTATCCATTTGCTGAAGCCTTGAATGGAAAGTCCACAGTACGACGCTGCTTGCCGTCGGTTCAACAACCGGGGCGCGATGCCGGTATTGGAATTAGAGAGATGCTCTTTTTCTATTCTGTTTGGTTGAGAGTGGCGGATAGGAAAACTATTCCCAGCCGGAATACAAGTTTCTTTTGTCATTGCGGGTCTCCATCTAATAGCCCGCTCCTCATTTACAGTTATTATTGACGGCGTTGCTTCGATGCGATTGCGCAAAGAGATGCACATCTGCACACCAAGAAACTACGAGTGTCCGCCATTTTCAAGCGGACACTCATTAGAATCAGCGGACAGCCCTTTTTAGTTTTTTGAAATTCCACCGAATCTGAATCGACCTAGGCCGCGAGCCGTTCGGCCACTTATCTTGCGCTTCGAAATCCTTCAGGCTCCGTTGATGTTTTGCCTTTCGGCGTGCGGACAGGATAAGTCCAGCTTGGTTCCACTTCTCAAGCAACCGAAATGCTAAATCGTGCGAGCCAATCAAGTCTATGAAAGCTTTGCCTCGAATTGTAACCAACCGGTGTTTTCCCGAACCGGTATAATACCCTTTCGCAGAGTCGAGATCGGCGTTCGGTTTGCGCTTGCTGTCATGCTTAACGAGACCCCCAGCTTTGAACTCACCTAAGAGGCACTGACATGCTTGACGAAGCGCGTTTGCATGAGTTGGTAGTGATTTAACTGAGCGACTAAAGCATCGTTTCGCTGAGCTAATAACTCGATTGCGTGACCAGGGAAGGATCCCAAGCTCAACAGCGAGCAACCCCGCTGCTACAATGGTTGCAAAATATTTTGCAATATGTCGAATAGCAGCCTCTTCGTTTGGTGAAACAATCGAGGTAAAAAACCGCAACGCTTCCTTATTTAAGAAGATGCGTGCCGCTTTAGGGTTTTTGACCAAGTACGTAGCGAATGGGCGGTACGCAACACCACAATTATTGAAGCTGCCATCCCGAATTGCTCTGAACTTATCGTCAACCCATTTTGTTCGTTCCGCGCCATGAAGCGTTTTTGGAGCTCTATCGAATACATCGGCTGCTCCTTTGCTGACTGCGGAAATGTCAAATAAACGGACCTCAGATCCAGAAATCCGATTAGGCAACATCAAATTTTGTTTTGGCTCCGAAAGGTTCTCGATGCTTCCGATGAAGATCGTTCTATAAAACGTTCGCGGACGATGAATCGTTTGTGAGAAACCCTTGCTTTGTCCCTCTGCCAATCGATATGCAAAGCTGCGAAGTGTTCGTACCCGCTCCTTGGTCTCGCCGGGTAGAAGTTCGGCTTCACTATTACGGCATGATCATTAAATGACGCCGTCAGCTCCTCCAATGCTGCCTCGGTAATTCGAAAGTTAGGAAGGTGCTTTTCTTCATAAAAGCCGATGACCGACCCTGCCGCAAGCTGAATAGAACTTTTTCCGGC
>JBARNC010000126.1:0-2933 GCA_049802775.1 Pseudolabrys sp.
ACTTGTGCCAGCGCATCGTCGAATGCGTGCTTCTGATCGGGACCTGGTCCGCGGAGGGCATTATGGCCAGCGGCCCCGTGTGCCGCACTTAAAGGCCGAACACATGGCTGCACCGACCAAGGCTGCAGCATGCTGCTCGCGACAGGGAATGTCCGCTTTTGGGGGTAAAGCGGACATCGCACGGACATGCGGCAATGTCTGCTTTTGACCCAAAGCGGACATTGCCAAACGACATGCGGCTGCCCAGAATTGCAGCTCAATTAGGGGGAGTCTCGTGCAGTTTGACGCCGCACCGCACGAATTTCACATCTCGCCATGACCGCCGACAAGAAGCGCTTGGCGGTGGCGTTCGTTGTTGCTGCGATCTCGGATGCTTTGTCCTTTTGGCTGACCTTTGCGCTACCGGTTCAATGGGGCATTGATCTTGTGACTGCCTTGCTTCTATTCCTCCTGCTCGGCCGGAAATGGCCGCTCCTACCCGGATTGATCGCGGAAGCTATTCCGGGTCTTAACATATTCCCAATCTGGCTTCTGGTGGTTGGTTCAATTGCAACCTTGGGAGCCATACGTCGGCCCCAGAGAACGAAACCGCCAAACAACTTGTAGCGTGGCATTTTTATTTATCCCCCGATCAATAGACCGGTCAAAATGGTCACTTCATCGGCGGGACCATTTGGTAAATGCGACGCCGCGCCATCTGGTCACAGCAGGCGCGCGATCTGCTGTCCAGATACACGTCCATCGGATGTTAACTGGTCGACCGCCTGTGGTAAATATTGGCTGAGGTTCTGGAGCAAATCATCGCGCGACATGCCTGATTGCGACATTAGCGCGTTGATCTTTTCCGCGCCGAGGGTGCTGGCCAGATCATTCGGCGATATTTGCTTGTTAGGCCCAGTGCCGACGCACGAATTGACAGTTCTCGCTTTGACCATTCTGCTGAAATTGTTCGAGCAAGTCGATCAAGCCGCCGTCCGTTACTACAAGTTCTTCGCGCTAGAATTGCTGCGTGCTCCCAAAGGTATCGCAACTCGACAGAGCACCTGATTTGAGGCCGGTATTGAACCATTGGGTGCGTTGTTGCGAGGAACCGTGGGTAAACGCGTCGGGCACGACATAGCCCTGCGCCTGCCGTTGCAGTCGGTCATCGCCGATGGCGGATGCCGTCTGCAATGCCGCATCAACATCGCCGGGCTCGATGAACCCCCAGGTTTGCTGCGCGTGGTTCGCCCATATCCCGGCCAAGCAATCGGCCTGCAGCTCAACTCGCACCTGGAGACGATTGGCCTCGACCTTGTTCATCTCTCGCTTCGCCGACTGCACCTTTGGCAAAATGCCGAGGAGGTTCTGCACATGGTGGCCAATCTCGTGTGCGATCACGTAGGCTTGCGAAAATTGGCACGTTTTGCTGCCAACATCGCAAGCGCGGAATCGCTTTTCGAGATCCTGGAAAAAAGATGCATCCAGATAGACCTTGCGATCATTCGGGCAGTAGAACGGCCCCATTGCGGCCTGCGCAAACCCGCAGGCAGAACTCGTCGCACCGGAGAACATGACGAGCGTCGGAGGCTCGTAGCTGCGGCCAGATTGTGTGAAGATCTGCTTCCATTGAACTTCCGTGCTACCGAGCACGCCGGACACCAACTGGCCGATCTGGTCTGATGGCGCCCCGGTTCGACCATTCTGACCGGGCGTGGTGCGGTCCTGCTGCTGGTACGAACTTCCGCCACCGCTGACCATTTCGGCGCCGCGGATCAGCAGGCGCGGATCGACCCCGAGCGCCCAGCCGATAAGCCCTAGAACAACAACTGTACCAATGCCGAGCCCGCCGCGACCACCCGGAATATTGAACCCGCCTGCCGAACCACCTTGGCCGCGGCGATCTTCGATGTTTTCACTACGCGGCAACTTGTCCAACCGCATATCCGCCACTCCTTAGCTCGTTAACGCAGTGGCGCCGGCGATGAGGCAGCTCACAATCGTAGCTGCAGCTATATCCTTGAGCCTGTCGCCAATACGCCAAGCTAGAACGCGCGAGGGCAATCAGCCAGGCTACGTTGGTAGCCGCCGGGTATACGTAGGTTCAATGCGACGCAAGAGCGCCACGCCGATCAAACCGCAACCATAGGCGATATTGCCTTATAGGTCGGCTCTAGAGACCGACGCGAGACGGTCTTTCTGTTCTGTTTGAAGAGTTCGGTTCATGTCCGCTAGTGGCACAAAGCAGACATCCCAAACTCAGTCGGGAATGTCCGCTTTCGGGGGGTAAAGCGGACATCACCTCTAACGGTCAGAATGTCCGCTTATGACCCAAAGCGGACATCCTTCGGCTCGGCCAATTCCCCACATTTGACGTAAATCAAGGTCGTGCCCGTCCACCTTTGACACCCTTAAATCGGTCACTGCGAGCGTTGGGTCATAAAAATCCGCCGCAACATATTTGCAGCTGCAACTGTTCTCGTCCTCGGTTGTGTCCCCGACGCGGGCGACTGATAATGGCAGGACCTCCAATCGATATTGCCACCGTGTCCATCGTTGGGCTTTTTAACATTAGCCGATCGCCGCCGACTTCCCCTAGAGGCTTTGTCAAAAATTCTTGCGTCGATTGAACGGATAGTTGCCGATGCCGTCGACCCCTGGAGTCATTAGGAAGCGTATCGCCGGCGCACTCTTGATTGCCTTAGGAGTGTTCGCTCTAACAACGCCGCTAATAGCGGGCCAATGGGCGCTAGCGATTCTGGGGCTTCCTCTGATCGCGAAAGGAGTTGCGGAGGCTTATGTCGCTTTCACGTCGCCGCGGGGTACCGAGCCAAGTGCTTATCTACCAAGCGCGCTTTCATTTCTCGCCGGCAATCTGCTGCTGCTCAGCTCTGCCCTTGTCCTCCGTGGATTGCTGATCTTGCTGATTACAATTCTGACAATCGATGGATTTG
>JBARNC010000127.1:0-2179 GCA_049802775.1 Pseudolabrys sp.
TGCATTCAGCGGAAGGCACGTCCCGGGTACAGGTGCTCGCTGCCACAACGAGACAGCGCTCAACTACCGATCCGGGCGAGATGTTTAGCGGTGAGCGGTCCGCGGACATGTCCTACGCCGCTGTTACCGTTTCAATTCCGCCCGACAACGCCCGCAAGATTGGCGAGATCCAGTGGCCGGAGTCCCTTCCGGGAGATCCTCGTCGGGATTTCGTGACAGTTTCCGCGAACTATCTCGACAAACAGGGACTCGTGTCCGCTGTGTCGGCAACCGCGAAGCAGACCGGACGCAGCAAAGTGCTGGTCTTTGTGCATGGATTCAATAACCGGTTCGATGATGCGGTCTACCGGTTTGCGCAAATCGTCCACGACGCAAAGGCACCGGGCATTCCTGTCTTGTTTACCTGGCCGTCGCGTGGCGAATTGAAACTGCGCGCTTATACATATGACCGCGAGAGCGCGAACTACTCGCGCGATGCATTTGAGCAGGTACTCGCAACGCTGGCGGCCAATCCAAATGTGAAAGAAATTAATATCGTGGCGCATTCGATGGGAAATTGGGTCACGCTCGAAGCGCTACGCGGAATGTCGATCCGAAGCGGCAAGATCGGTGGCAAGATCAAAAACGTCATGCTGGTTGCGCCAGATGTCGACGTTGACGTGTTTCGCACCCAAATCCTGAGAATAGGTGCCCCCAAGCCGCGATTTTCACTTTTCGTATCGCAGGACGACAAAGCGCTCGAACTGTCACAGGCTATCTGGGGCGGAGTCCCGCGTCTTGGTGAAATCGATCCGGCGCAGGAGCCCTATCAAAGCGAATTGAAGCGGGACAATATCGAGGTCTTTGATCTGACGAAGTTAAAAGGCCGCGCTCACGACAGAGCCTTTGAAGATATCACCCAGGTTCTGGTGATGGTCAAAGACCGATATGGCGAGTGACCTGATCAGGAGTTTTTCTTTAGGGTGTAGCTCGATGTTCGCGCAAGACCACAGCAAAGGTGCTGGTGTACTGGCGCGGCGGACGCCGCCGGGCTAGACACGAAGAACAACGCGGTCAGCCCGATCCCTCCGATGGACCTCCAAGCCATTGCCCAGCAGGTCGTCGACTTCGTCCACAGCAACGAAGGTTGGGCGGCCCCGGTCGTTTTTGCCTTGGCGTTTGGGGAATCGCTTGCTTTCATATCGCTACTGGTACCCGCCTGGGGTGCGTTGGTGGCGATCGGGGCCTTGATTGGCCCAAGCGGCATTAGCTTCTGGCCAATCTGGATTTCGGCGTCGCTCGGTGCTGCCTTCGGCGATTGGCTGTCTTATTGGATCGGGCTCAAACTCGAACATGCGGTCGCACATATGTGGCCGCTCTCGCGCCATCCCGATCTTATTCCGCGCGGGGAGGCCTTCATGAAACAATGGGGCATTCCCGGTATATTCATTGGGCGCTTTTTTGGGCCGCTGCGCGCATCCGTGCCCTTGATCGCCGGCATTTTTGAAATGCCGTTCTGGCAATTTCAGATTGCCAATTTCAGTTCGGCATTCGTGTGGGCGGGAACGTTGCTTACCATTGGCGACGTGATCACACACATATTGCGCTGGCTGTGGTGATGTTGAAATGAAAATCCGCCGGGATTTTGCCCCGGCGGATTGTCTTGGGACCAGACCAAATTATTTGAGGGCAGCAGCACCCGCTTCAGCAACTTGAGCGTCTTCAGGACCGGATCCACCACTAACTCCGATGGCACCGATGAGCTTGCCATCAACGACAATCGGGATACCGCCGGGCACTGCGTTCATGCCGCGCAGAGTCATCAGATATGTATTGCCAGCTCTGAGGCCCGCATCGAAAGCCGCGGTCGGGCGGCGATAAAGTGCGGCCGACGTGGCTTTGTCCATCGCCACATTCACTGCGGCGTATTGGCTGCCGTCCATTTTCGCAAAATACACAAGCGCGCCAGTTGGCTCGACGACTGCAAAGGCCGAATTCAAGTTATTCTTTTTTGCTTCTGCTTCGGCTGCAGCTGCCACCTTTTTCGCTTGGTCCAATGTTATCGGGGTCCCAAACGGAGGCGCTGGCGGCGGCGGCGCTCCCTGTTGCTGCGCATACGCGATCGAGGCGAGCACAACCGTGGCTGACGCCACAGCACCAAACAACGACAAGCGTCGCATCTATTTCTCCCTAGTAAGTG
>JBARNC010000128.1:0-3716 GCA_049802775.1 Pseudolabrys sp.
ACTTGTGCCAGCGCATCGTCGAATGCGTGCTTCTGATCGGGACCTGGTCCGCGGAGGGCATTATGGCCAGCGGCCCCGTGTGCCGCACTTAAAGGCCGAACACATGGCTGCACCGACCAAGGCTGCAAAATGTGAAGAAAGTTCTTGCCAACTCGGAGCCGTCCACACATGGCACAAAGCAGACATGGACAAGTGCACGGCAAATGGGGGTAAAGCGGACATGCCATTTTGCACTGCAAATGTCTGCTTCTGACCCAAAGCGGACAGTGCACGCGATTTTTACTGCGGTGCCTTTTCTAAAAAGGGCCGCATAAGAGTGGCGATTTCATCGACCGCTTCATCCAGCGCGAAGTGCCCAGCCTCGAGGACATGAACTTCCGCGTCCGGAACCTCGCGCTTGTAAGCCTCGGCCTCTGGCAAAGCGAAGCTGAGATCGTACTTGCCCCACACCACCAGCATGGGCGGTTTGTACTTGCGGAGATAATCCTGCCAAGCCGGATACGCTGCAACATTGGTTCGGTCGTCATAGAATAGCTCGACTTGGATTTGAGCTATTCCCGGTTTGCTCAGATGCGCAAATTCGTCGTCCCAAAGATCGGGACTATACCGCTCCGGGTGTGGTGAGGTTCCAATGTGCCTTGCCTTTGCTCCTTGAAGAGCTGTTAGGCGCTGCCGAAACTGATCTTCGTATTTGGCGCGGTCGGCCCAGAATGCACGCGGTCCGGCCCAACGCTTTTCATCGAGGCCATCATTATGAGCGACAGCATTCTGAACAACGATTGCCGTTACGCGCTCGGGATGGGCGAGTGCCAACCGAAATCCGACCGGGCCGCCGTAGTCATTCACATAAAGTGCATACTTTTTCAGACCCAGATTCTGAGTAAATTTATTGATGACATCTGCAATATTCTCGAACGTGTAACTGAATTTGTCTGGCCGCGGCGCGTCGGAATGACCGAACCCGGGGTAATCCGGAGCCACCAAATGATATCGGTCGGCTAGCAATGGAAAGAGCGTATCGAACTCGCGTGATGATGAAGGAAAACCGTGCAACAGCAGAATTGTTGGTGCCGATGCCGGCCCGGCCTCGCGATAGAAAATCTTCACTCCATTGACATCGACGTACTTATGGACGGTGGTGACATGGGTGACCGGAACTGGGGCAGCAACTCCTACGGCACCAAGTCCTGCCAAAAATAAACTAGCGATCATAGTTGTTACGACCGCCCGAGTTGAGTGTCCGAGCATCTTCGCAAAATCCTGGTTTGCCTGAACTAAATGGGAGGGGGTATAGACGGCAGGGGTATTTCAGCCCGTTATCACCCGTACAAGACAAATTAATGTGAGTGCATGTCCGCTATTGGCACAAAGCGGACATGCCTGTTTGCACTGCACATGTCCGCTTTCGGGGGTAAAGCGGACATGGCTTATTGCGGCGCACATGTCTGCTTTTGACCCAAAGCGGACATACCGCGAGCTGTACTCCACCTCGTCGGGAAGGGCGAGCAGGGTCGGTCGAATTTCGCTGGTTTCACAGACGATTCTATTATTCAGCCGCCATCCGTTCGTGTGCATTTGCGTGGGATGCGATCTTACGTCGAACGATGTCAACGTGACTGCGCAGGTTATAGAGCTGGTCCGTGAAGGTTAGTGGGAAACGGATGCGGCTGACGGCATCCTCAATGCGCTCGATCTCGATTTGCTTCTCAAGCAAATGTTTGTCGCTCGGACTGGCGTCGAACGAGGCTTCCAAAGCCTTGAGTTGGCCGTACCAGTAGAGCAGCCGCCGACGCATGTTCCATTTGTAAAGTAGTGGCAGGTAGTGGAACAGTGGGAGGCCGATCGCTACACCTGCCACCAGTACCGCAATCGCTCTTTGTACATAGACGGATAGCCATAAAGGCACATGTCTCCGCAGATACGAAGGACCGTTTTTGTAATAATCGATAGCCGTAGCGGCAACGGGGTACTCGGCATCCGTACCGTTGGGAAATTCACCACTGCGCTGAAAAATCTCCTGTCCACTATGTGTTTCCGTCATTGTCTGTAACAGGAGATCCACAATTTCTGGATGAAGATCGCTGCGAACCAACACCTTAGTCGTGGTCCCGATGAGCTGCACGTCATCGGCCGGAATACTCCGGTCCATATCGACAACACCTTTCGGCAACACAAGCCGAACGAGCTCAGGAAAAATACGAGTGTATGCCTCCGCCATTGGAAATCCCAAGAGCCGGACGTCAGGATTTCCCAGGAAGGATTTGACAGCCGTCGCATCCGGCGAGCCGATAATCCACACGGCATCTACTTTCTTGTCGCTCAGAGCCTTGACCGCGGCTAATCCGGCGAACGGCAACAGCGTAGCCGTTTCGGAATTGACGCCGCCCTTGCCAAGAATTTTTTCGGCAGATAGTCGAGTACCGCTTCCCTGCGGTCCCACGGCGATACGTTTACCTTTGAGCTGCGACAGGCGATCAAGCGGCTCAGTCGAGGTATAAAATATCCAATAAGGTTGATTGTAGACAGTTCCTAACGACAAAATCCCCGGCGTGTGTTTTCCATCCGAGACGCCGGCCTGCACAAAGGCAATCTGAACGCCGGATTTTGGATCCTGCAGAAGCGCGACATTTTCGACTCCTCCGGCGGTCTCGCGCAGTTCAAGTTTGACATTAAAACGCGCGAATATGTCGCGATATTGCCGGCCGTAATATTCGAAAGAAGCACCTTTAAAAGCCGTAGCCATTACAACCTTCGACGGCGGTGCAGGAATGAAATACATCAGTGCGAGCGAAATAATGCCCACGATACAGAAGACCGCAGCCAATCCTTTGAATAGGCCTGACCAACCCGACCCCAACATAAGTTTCCCTCCCCACAGAGATTATTCAGCGCCTAAACTAAATGCTGTGCAATACCCCGCGCTTGAAACCCAATGACGTATCGGAAGGGACACTTAGCAGGCAATCGGGATGTCTGCTTTTGGCACTTAGCGGACATTCCAACCGCAGCCGCGAATGTCCGCTTTCGGGGGTAAAGCGGACATGAGCGACATGGCGGCGACGCTTTAACCCAATGCGTGGGCGTAGCACCTCTCGTCTTGCGGTAGATCAATGCCGCCGATGAAAAAAAGCGGCGGGATACAATTCTGCTCAATCGAGGGGAGCTTAACGGGGGGATTTGTCATGAATCACTCGTTCGCGCGGCCCGCCGGACTTATCGTCGTTTGTTCATTTCTAGCCATGATGCTTCCCGCCGCAGCGCGATGGAAGCCGGAGTATGCCCAACTGCCGCAGTCGGTGCGGGACTGGTACACAGCGCAGGAGCTTACTCCCGCCGCGCAGAAGATATGGCACTTCAAATCCTGCTGCGCCAATTCAGATGTGGTTCCCGCGAAATGCCGCGTGAATAAAACCAGTGGCAATGATGAGTGGTGGTGGCTGGACGGTGAAGGTGAAATATGGCGACGAATTCCAGACTACGTGATCCATTGGGGACAGTCAGCGCCCGATGGAAAACCAACCATGTTCGCTTTGGATGGCATGCCAGTCTGTTTCTTTCCGGGGCAGGCAGATGGCTAATGCCAGAGTTAGTTGCCGAAGCGCTCCTGGCCCCTCAATCTAAATCCGGCCAATCGGTTTCGATGGATTGATGCAGATCCAACCGGGCCGCGGATGCCCGCTTTTGGCACAAAGCGGACATCCCGAGTTGCACTGCAC
>JBARNC010000129.1:0-1696 GCA_049802775.1 Pseudolabrys sp.
CTACTGGGCCAAGGAGTTGAAAGTCTCAGCGGACGAACTCAAGAGGTTGGTCTCAGTTCACGGAAACAGGGTCGCAAACGTGCGCAGAGCTATTAGGAAAAAATTATAACTTCTCGCATCAGGAAAAACCCCTCCGGGCATCGCGCACGTCGCCTTAAAGGGCCGGTGGGTGGGCACTGACCGTAATGACCTCGCCTGTGACAGGATCAATCTTTCTTAACTCCGACGCCGCACCTTGCGATCCGTAACTGCGTTCGAGCGCGCGCTTGAATGCTGCTGCCGCCGCCCTTCGATACCCGGGTGGCTGCTTGATCTTGCGAAATCGCCTCTTGAGTCGCTGATGTTTGGGCGCATCAAAGTTCATGTGAACGTTCTTTGGTCCCCCGATATGGTCAAAGATGCAACGAAGCTGAAGCGTGCATAGTTCCATTAGCGGAACCCGGCCCGAGCCCTGGGGCCGCCCGAGTAGACACTGCGCGCCAAACCGATGGTCGTCGTTGCGGTGTGGCGCGGTATTGGCATAATTTTAGTTGAACCGATTGGGACGTTAAACGTGGCGAAGAAATCCAAGACGGCGAAGCGCGGTGCCCCCGCGCGCAGGAAGAAAGGGATGAAGGCGAAAAAGAAACCGGCGCCAAAGCCCGCGCCCGTTCCGATCGCTCCGTCGCCGCCAGTCTGGGAAGGTTTCGGCGGCATGAAGAAGGCGACGCCAGCGAAGAAGAAAAAGAAACCGGAGCCCGCGCCGGTTCCCTCGCCGCTGCTGAAAATTCTCGGCGAAGATCAATAAAATCACGGCAAAATCAGCGGCATGACTGATGATTTCAAAGTGCGTCTTACTTCGGTTGGACGGACCGGTCGCCGCCGGGACTGCCAGGTGGTGGGATCACCGGCATATTTCCGCCCGGCGGAGTCGGCTGCTTGATCTCCGGATCAACATGTTCTGGCGGGCAAATCACCCCGCCGGAGCGCGCAAGTTTGTCGCTCAGATTTTCCTTGCCATCTTGGCGCTGCGTTTCAATTTCGCCGCTCTTCCCGACCGTGGTTTGCGTGTCCGATTCCGCGCATTTAGGATCTATCTGATCAGCCTTGGGCGCGACCGGCGTTTTCGTTGAGGGCGGAGCCTGAGCCACTGCCACTGCTGGCAGCAACAACGCCGAAACCATCAAGCAGAAAATGCGAATTTCGCACACCATCGCACGCTCCCTTTTTCGGCTCGCGCGCACATGCAGCGCTCAAGGATAACGGCTCAGCGCCAGTGCGAGTTCCGCTCAAGCGATGTCCTCGCAAAGCCCCGCCGGGGCGGGGAATTATAGGAAACTCAGTCTGTGAGCTGAAAAGCCTCTTGTTTTTTTCGTCCACCTTGTTCGCTCGGTCGCGTGGAACCTAACCCAACATATCGATTTATCTGAAAGTCCACAGAGGAGGAACTCATGCTGAAGAAACTCGCTTTGGCGACTGCCGCGGTGGGACTTCTTATGTCTACGGCCAGCGCCGACTATTACATTGTTCAGGAGAAGGCGACGAAGAAGTGCAAAGTCGTTGAAACGCGCCCGACCGAAACGACCTGGGTCCAGGTTGGTCCGGCGGCCTTCAAGACCCAAGTCGACGCCGAGAAGCAGATCAAGACCGTCTGTGTAGAGAAACGCTAGTCATATCTTATGAGTCTCAACGAGGCGCGGCCGACGTTACCAACGTC
>JBARNC010000130.1:0-2328 GCA_049802775.1 Pseudolabrys sp.
TGCAGCTGTGCTTCGACTTCTACATGATCGAAGCCAAGCCAGAAAACTTGATTGGCGATCGCGCTTACGACAGCGATCCACTGGACGACGAATTGCGACGAGATGGCATTGAGATGATCGCGCCGCACCGTGCCAACCGAACCAGGCCGCCCACGCAAGATCGGCGCCGGCTAAGCCGCTACATGCGACGCTGGCTCGTCGAGCGCTTCTTCGCCTGGATCCAATGGCAGCGACGCATCCTGGTCCGGTGGGGATACCACACCCAAAACTTCCTCGGTTTCGTCCAGCTCGCCTGCCTCGTTATCCTCTTCAGGCGATTTTGAGATAGGTTCTAGTCAAAACGATCTACATTCGCCGCTTTGGGCAATGGCTGTAGCCGCAATACCAAAACCCCGGTAGTGTACGGGCTCCTTCGAAAGCTTAGCGCATCTGGGCCTTTCATCTCTTTTCTTCTCGAGAAGAAGTTGGAGGACGAAACGTGAAGACATTCATCTTGGCATCGGTGGTGATCATGTGCGCGACGGCAGCGCTTGCGCAGAGCTTGCCGAACTATGGGCCGAGCCCGCCGTCGGGCGCGGACAGCTTCGGCCAGCCGCCCACCGGCTACCTACCACCGGGGGTGAGCCGAGACGGGCCGCCGCGCGCGGATGCACCGCCGCCGAACCACCGCTACACCAGGCACCGCTACCACAAGCGCGTGTACAACTAGTCGGCGCGGCGGTTAGAAATTCGGTCTAACGAAATTTGACGACAACAATCTCCGAGCGGGCGCTCGCGGCCGAAGACGCGGCGTTCGGAGCTAAGTGAGTTAGGGGGCACTAAAGCTCTGGCTCACCGCAACACCGACAAACGCAATCGTGCATGTCCGCTTATGGCACTTAGCGGACAATCCGGCTGCTCCCTACTTTGTTCGCTCTTGGGGTAGCAAGAGAGGTCGACGTCCTCGCCCGGCTTTGCGATCAAGCACTAGTTTTGTTGCACTTTGGGAAGATCGGCGAATTGCCTTAATACAAAGGGCGATCGCTGGACCTGTGATATAAATTATTGAAATTTTTCATCGCGTCTTGCGTGCGAACGGCATGGATTTGGATCAAGCGAGATAGATTTTTCTGATGTCAGTGAATCCAACTTCAATGGAACGTGACTGGGCAGGACGGTTCAGTTGGCGCACGCGGCTCGATTTTGATATAGACCAAATCCCTGCTATCGATAATTTCTATATGGAATGCTGACGTAATTTTTTTGCATGTGAGTGGAGGCGTAGATGGCTTTGCAGCGGCTAAGGACATTGGTGTTAGCACTTTTTATCCTGACGCCATTTACTGCCTTAGCGCAGACCCCACCTCCTCAAGCTGCCGCGCCCAGTGAGCAACTGCTTAAACCCGAAGAGCTTGACGCTCTTGTTGCGGGTATCGCGCTGTATCCAGATACCCTTCTCTCGTTGGTCTTGATGGCATCGACCTACCCGTTGGAGGTCGTTCAGGCCGACCGCTGGGCGAAGGAGAACAAGAACCTCAAGGGAGATGAATTGAAGGCTGCAGTCGACAAGCAGGCTTGGGATGAGAGCGTGAAGTCATTGGTTGCAACACCGGACGTTCTCGCAATGATGAGCACGAAGCTTGATTGGACCCAGAAACTCGGTGATGCGGTCCTTGCTCAGCAGCCCGATGTGATGGATGCCATCCAGCGGTTACGCGCGAAGGCCGAAGCCAATAACAAGCTGCCGTCGACGAAAGAACAGAAAGTTACAAAGAAACAGGAGCAGGGCAAGCAAGTCATTGTTATTGAGCCAACGGAACCGAACACGCTCTACGTGCCGTATTACGATCCCGCCGTTGTCTATGGAGGATGGCCATACCCGGCCTATCCGCCATATTATTTCCCGCAGCCGGGATATATTGCCGGCGGAGTCATTGCGGGTGGAATCGCATTTGGCACGGGCTACGCCCTTGGGCGTTGGGCATCGGGCGGAAACTATTGGGGCGGGGGAGTCAATTGGGGGGGAAACAACATCAATATCAACCGACCCGTCAATATCAACAACATTGGTAACAACTGGCAGCACAACGCCGAGCACCGTGGAGGCGTCAGATACAACAACGCCAACGTGCAGCAGAAGTTTGGCAACAACAATATTCGTGGCGGAGCTCAGAATCGGATGGATTACCGCGGCCGTGGCGGTGAGCAGGTGCTCAAGCCCGGCGGCGGGCAAGCCAATCTTGGCGATCGTGGAGGTGCGGGTCGCCCAGGTGCAGGCGGCAGCGCTCAGCGGCCCGGCGGGGGAGAACGACCTAGCGCAGGACAAAAGCCTGGTGGGGGGCAACGGCC
>JBARNC010000131.1:0-12794 GCA_049802775.1 Pseudolabrys sp.
CATTCAACGCGAAGGCTGGCGAATGCCCCGCCGACAAGCGCATGGCGGACGCGCGCCAGCCGGTCGATTTCAAGGCCGTCGGAGTAACCGACACCACGCTCGGCTCGATCGATCTCGGCAAAGAGAAAGCGAAAATCGCTAATCGCGAGCTACGGTTCCGCAAGCTCGTGATTGAGCCGGGCGGTATAGTCCCCTGGCACAGCCACGATGACCGCCCAGCGCTGATATTCGTCCAGCAAGGCGAAATCATCGAATATGCCAGCAACTGCGCCGGGCCGATCGTTCATAAGGCCGGCGAGGTCCGAGCCGAAACCAATGGCACGTCGCATTGGTGGAAGAATCTCGGCGAAGTTCCAGTCATTCTTTACGTCGGCGACGTCCGCCATGACGAACGCGATCACAATATGTGACGGCCCCCCGCCTCCCTGAGCCCGTCGCATCGTGACGCCCCGTTGCCCCCGAACGGGGCGTCACTTTCTGGGCCAAAATACTGCCGGCCTCACGGCCATGATGCCCGGCGGGGTGCCACAGCACTTCATAGAGTGCGGCTATCGAAAAAGCGTGGAAATTGGTGGCATTTTGGAAGGGCCATCGCCTATGAATTATGGCACCGACGCACTCGCTCGCGGCTAAGGAACTCCGCAATGGCAACGGAAATCCTGGTGAAAGACCTCAGGCAGGCCTTCGAACAGGCACGCGAGCTGGACGGCTCGATGTCCGAGCGGCTCGATGTCTTCGCGGACGCCACGCGGAAGCTTCATCCGTCCACCGCGGCCATTGTCGATCGGCTCGTCGCCCGGCTGAAGCAACACGACGCGGGCAATGACGCGCCAAAGCCAGGCGAGGCGATGCCACCGTTTGTGCTTCCTGACGAAACCGGCCGGCTGGTGAGTTTGAAGGATTTGCTGGCTCGCGGCCCCGCCGTGGTCACATTCCACCGCGGGCACTGGTGTCCGTATTGCCGTATCAGCATCAGTACACTGGTAAAGGCGCAGCCACGCATCGAAGCGCTAGGCGCACGGATGGTGGCAATCGTGCCTGATCGCGCGCAGTTTGCCGCCGAGATGCAGCAGGATTGCAATGTGAATTTTCCGATCCTGTCCGACATGGATAACGGCTACGCGATGTCGCTGAATCTAGCGATCTGGGTTGGCGCCGAAATGAAGCAATACATGACCAAAATCGGTCGTGAGCTCCCGCAATATCATGGCAACGACTCCTGGATGCTGCCGATTCCCGCGACATTTGTCGTTGGCAAGGACGGTGGGGTCAAAGCACGCTTCGTCGACCCGGACTATCGAAAGCGCATGACGATCGAGGACTTGATCGGCGCACTGAAATAAATTCAGTCGATCCTTTTTTGCCAGTTCGCAGCGCGCAGCATTTTCATGAAGGTCGCAGCGATCGGCGTGCGCTGTCGACCCGCGACGCCATAGAGACACACGTCGCGCCCGAGTTCGAGCCCTTCCACAGTGGTGCGCACCAAACTCGGCGGTGCGTTCACGGTTCGCGGCAGAAAGCCGATACCGATATTGGCTTCAAGCAGGGCCACCAGATCCTGGTCCGACGAGACCTCGTGTCGATGATCGGCATTAAGCCCCTTGGTACGCAGCATCGCGGCGAGGTCGCCGCACTTCTCACAGTGGTTACGCAGTAGGAAGCGTTCGGGCTTGAGATCGTCGAGGCCAATCGCCTCCTGGCTGCCAAGGCGATGCGAGCGGTTGAGGACCATGTCGAAGCACTCGTCGAACAGTTTCCAACTGTCGAGACGGTCCCAGGTTTCGCCGATGGAGGTCCCCACGGCAAGCTCTGCATCGCCGGCTTTCAGATACTCGACGATTTGGGGGCCGGTGCCACGAAGAATCTTCAGCTCAACTTCACTGAAGGTTTTTCGCAGTTCGTTGACGTGCGACAGGATGAGGCCGAGCTCGATACTGCCGGATACCGCAAGCTTGAGTGCGCCGACCTCGCCATCATTGACCATGGCGGCGAGCGCACGCGCGCTCTGGGCGCTATCGTAGCATTGCTTGAGAAGCGGAAACATTCGCTCGCCAAGCGGCGTAAGCATTGCGTGCGGCCGCTCGCGCCGGAAAAGATCGCCGCCCAGTTCGCCTTCCAGAAGCTTAATGGCACGCGTCAGCGACGGCTGGGCCACGTGGCACTCCTCTGCCGCGCGCGTGAAGTTCAGCGTCCGCGCGACGGCCAAGAAATATCGAACCTGGTGCATTTCCATTCGAACGTCCCCCTGGACGACCACCAGAACGTTGCGATTTCAAGGCTTATTGCTACAGGCGCTGGCCGGTGGAACAAGATTCCAGTACCTATGTCGTCGATAGCGTAAAGCTATGGTCGCACCTTATCAGCGCACATGCCGGCTGCCAGTGCCTCTGCTATGCCGGAGAGTCGATTCCTCATCCGGCACGAAGTTGCCGCAACGTTGCGATGAGCGCCTCAGGCTCCATGCGCTCGCGGAATTCCAGATTGACCTGCCGCGCCTTCACCCGCCTATCACGCCCGACGATAAATTTTGCCGCCATCGGTAGGAAATAACCCTGATTTCCGTGATATTTTTCAAGCTCCACGCCGGCCTTTTCGTATAGCTGCTGGATCTCGGCGCCGACCCAGAAGATGAGGCCAAGCGAAAGCGAATAGCCGAGGTCAATGTCGCTAAGCACTGGGAATGGCAAATCGTTTTGCGCGACATAGTTGCCGGTGAATTGTGCGTTATCCGGCATGATCGAGATTACGCCCGCTCCGAGCTGCGCGATTTCACTGTGAATTGCTGCAAGCGACCGGAGCTCGAGCTTACAATAGGGACACCAATGGCCGCGATTGATGCTGATCACCACTGGCCCAAATCGAAGCAAGGATGTGAGCGAAATGAGCCGCCCCTTCTCATCCGGAAGGTCGAACGCTGGCATTAATTCGCCAAGTCCTGGGCCAACCCGCCCACGATCGATCACTTTCAGCCGTTCAACAAGCTCATCGTACGCTTTGGCAAAATCGGGCCGCCGATTGCTGCTCTCTTTACGATACGCCGATAGCTTGGAACTGAGCGAAATGTTCGGATTTTCAGCTTGAATCAGCGTCTCAGTCACCGACCGAGGGGATGATTTTAAATCTTTCAATTTGTCCTCGGCCGATCCGGCGGTCATTGCTCTCAGTACAAACACCGCAATAACACGGGAGCGGATAGCAAAGAGCTATCGAATTCATTGTCATTTGTGGGATTGAGGGTGAGGCGTCGGCGCGCCACAAGAGCGGTCAGCAAGAAAGTTATCTTGCGTCAACCTAACGGAGCTGAACGATGAAGATCGCCACCAAATTTATCTTTGCTACCGTCCTAACGTTTTCGGCTGTTGCGCCGACGTTTGCCCATGCTGCGTATTTGCAAAACACGAGTCAAATCCGGACCACAAACGCACCTGCGCAACACAAGAGTGTTCGTGCGGTCCGCGGGCTCGACGCTATGGCCTATGTGCCAGCCGACGTCAGCGACAGATACTCCCGCGACTTCGGAATCGGTAGCCAGCGCTAAGCGTCCACGAGCTTAAGCTAGACCGCCAAGGAGGCCGCCTTCCAAGGCGGCCTTCGGGGGGTTTTCTTGCGTTCCGCAACTGCTACCAGTGACCGGGATCGCCATAGGGGCGATCGGGATAAGGAAAGTTGTACTCCGGGCCAAATGGACGGTCTGAAGTCCCCCTGCGATAGTCGAACGCCGGGACCCGCGACGAAACGTACGGTTGGGTTACGACACCACGGTTCTCCTTCACCGCACCTCGAAAATCTATGCTCGACGGGTAACCTGGCTGGTGCGCCGCAAAGCTTGGTCCAGAAATTGGAATCAAAATCCCTGCAGCAATTGCCAAGATGTGAACTCTCGTCATCATCATCTCGCAGCCTTCACTGCTTGAGGAGTATTACTTCTAGCGGTGGTCAAAGTCGGCAGCCGATAAACCAAGTGATTACCTTTCCGCAAATCAGCGCCATATGGGCTTCGACATGCCGGCCAATCCGAATGTCGAATACCTTGCGGCGGTTCAAGCCGCTTTCGCTTTCTGTCATCGTCGAGTCTCCCCTAACGCCTTGACTTTGACGGGTACCCGCATTTCGTCCTGTGCGACCTCAAACAGGCCCATCCAAATGATGAGCGGTAAATAGAATAACAGCGGCATTTTTTTACCTCGCGTTTGACTCGATGAGCGTTTACAGAGACCAGACTGATCATGACGGCGATCTATTCCCGCGCTAAGTAACATCACAAATATTTCATTGATGTCCGTTCGGTGTGCAACCGCACACCAAGCACCCGTCTAAAATCTTTTTCTTTGCCCGATCAAATGAACGCGATCGCTAGCGAGCGTTTAGCAACTAAATTGATAACGCAACGCAGGTACAGTGGATGCGGTCGTAGCAAAAAAGAACCGCGCCCTACTTCTCGATCAGATGATGCAACTCTGCCAGAGCCACCTCGCGGCTTTTGCCTGGGCTTCGGCCTTGCCGAAGGGCAGGTGATAATCACCTGGTATCGTCAACTCATTCCAGTTTTGGGGGCGACGATATTCCGCGATCCGTCCCGCGATAGCGACCCGGCTGGTCCAGTTCAAAAAGCTGTTTGACACGGGTGCCTCTAATCCTTGGAGTTGGTCAGTCGGACTGATCAGCCTGGGCAAACAGACAGGCCGGTACAGGCCGTGAGGGTGTAGTTCCCTGCAATTTCATTTCCTCCTGCAGTTTCCAGTGCGTCATCCGATACTTCGCAAGTGAGGAGGTCTTCTTCGTCCAAGGTGCTAAGAAACTTCGTCATGTTGCTTCTCCTGTGGTTGGGAACTATGTGGGGGAAGACTGCAAAACGGGCTGCGCTATTCCCGGTAGTCGGAAGACAATGCTTAATGCCGCAGCGCGGCGGGAGGCGGAGTGGGGACTCAGCCGAGGCAGTTCTCTGATCTCTGTTTGGTGTGCCAACTAGGGAATTGGTCAGATTCAATCAATCATCTTGTCAGTGCTCTCTGGCGAGCAGACGCGTCTCATCGAACACTATCAGCGACAGTACCAGTAATAGTACTGCCCTAACCGGCCCGTTCTCTCATATGTGCCAAACCTGGTAAGCAGCAACTTTTTCCTATAGGCGCCTTGGTATTCGCCCTGGGAAACGGCAACGCACCCGTCCCCAGGGGGTTCTGCGTTCGCCGATGAAGACGAAGATGCAATTAGCAAGGTTGCGATGCTTAGCAGAAATACAACAGACAAGATTCCGGCGCAGATCGCAGCGACCGTTGTATTGGGCCAATTCTTGAAAGCCTGCAGCATCCTACTCTCCGCTCGTTTGACGGAAAGGCTGGCACTACGCCTCGCCTCGTTGTCGGCGTCGCGCACGCCCACGTTCTTTGTATAGGGCGTGGGCGTTCCCCTATGTAAGCTAGCTAACACAGGACTGGGCAAGCGCTGGCGAGGCGCACAACATTCGTTGTCAATCCGTGAACCACCGATGGCAACGTCAAGCGATGCGAACGCGAGATCGTGCTTGGCATGCCACTTGGGCCCGGGACCGCGCATGTAGTGCAATTCGGGTCTGTATTCATCGAAATGAATGAGCGTCTGAATTTTATTGAGACAATAGGTCGTCGCGCTGGTTGGCGGCGTACGTTCCACTGCCTTGATGCAAGGCCGCGATCGGGGGTCTCGGCGTGGATTCTCTGTGTTCAGAATTTGATATGTCATGGCGGCACGACGCTTCCGGTTGCTGTCTCCACGACGATTGTTCCGGTCATGTGCGGATGCAGGGAACAAAAGTACTGGTAGGTGCCCGGTGTCGTGAACGTGAACGCGTACGTGCCATCGGTATCGAGCACCTTGGATCGGAAGTTATTGGGCGACACAACCGTGTGCGGAATGTCGTCCTCGTTGGTCCAGGTGACCGTGGTCCCTGTTTTCACCTTCAGCTCCTGCGGGCCGAAGGTGAAGTTCCGATCTTGACGGCTATCGCATCCGCCGCCCAGACCGGGGTCGCGACCAGGAGGAGGAACGCCGCGACGCCTGCAATAATAACGTTCATTAGCGATTGTCTTTTGGACATGTTCACACTCAACCCTGCAACGGTGTATCGATGATGGCGAGACGTTGCTCGTTCTGCTTGAAGCTGACGCTGGCGATGCCGAGCATCGTGCGCAGCTTGTCTTCCGGCACCTTCATCGGCCCTGGCGACGGCGCCGAACCAGGAGCCGGCTGGGGGAATGCGGTCGAGCGCGCGGTGTGGAACGTGATGTTGCCCTCGACCTTCTGCATCACCTGATGGATGTGGCCGTTGAGCACGGTGACGGAGCCGAATTTCTTGAGATAGCCGAGCGCACGCGCGCCGTCTTGTGTGCCCCAACCCCAGTCCGGATAGACCGTCCAAAGCGGGATATGCGCGAACACGACGATCGGCTGCGATGACGCACGTCCTTTAACGTCATCTTCTAGCCATTCGAGCTGCTCGTCGCCGAGATTGCCAAGGCCGCCGGCCTTTAGATCAACGACGTTGACCAGGCCGATAAAGTGCACGCCATCAGCGTCGAAGCTGTACCAGCCGGCGCCCTTGCTGCCGCGTCCGTAACGGTCGCGGTAGAGCTTGCCCTGCTCTTCGTCGAGCAAGTCGTGTTCGCCCGGCACGTAATGCACATCGAGACGCGCCTGCGAGATGATACGCTCGGCGTCGTCGAATTCAGATGGCTTGGATAAATGCGAAATATCGCCGGTGTGAATCATAAAGGAGGGCTTTACCGGTAGCGCCCGCACACGCGCAATCGCTTCTTCCAGTGTACCTTTGGCATTGGGATTGGCCGGCTTGTCGAAGCCCATGTGACTGTCGCTGATCTGCAGAAAAGTGAAACCCTTCTGGTGCGCGGCCACCGCCCCGTCGATGATACCAAGTGAGGTAGGCACTCCGCCGGCAACAGTCCAAAGCACGCCGGTGCCCGCCCAGGTCATGCATTCGAGCACCTTGCGGCGGCTCAAGCCGTCATCGCGCTCCGTCATCATCGAGTCTCCCATAAGTTTGCGTTTACGGAGACCAGACCGATCGTGACGACAATTTATTCCCGCACGAAGCAACATTACAAAGATGTCATTGATGTCCGTCCAATTTGCGAACATTCCATCGCATTGTTCAGCGCGAATTCGGTGAGCGTCACCTTTGCCGCAAGCTCAAGACGCTCCGCGAATATTTATTCCCGAACAACCTTTTCAATCTTGTTTCATAAAAACGTTATCTGAAACGAGGCGGCAGCCATCAACCGCGGGGAATAACCCAGACGTTTTGCAGTCTCCTCCTGTGTGTGGCCGCTAATAGCTGCAAGACTTTAAGTCTCAACCACAGGAGAAGTGACATGAAAAAGTTTCTAACCACCTTGGCTGTGCTCACCGTCTTCGCGACGCCGGCAGCTGTGCTGACCGTCTCCGTGACACCGGCATTTGCGCAGTCATTCTGCACTTGTGATGGCACCGGCAACGTGCTGACGTTCACACACAATCCGATTACTCTTCCAACTCAGAGCATTGCTGCGGGTCAGAGCGGGCTAAACGCTTTCGCCATGGTTCCGGGACCCGGCGAGGCTTTCAATCCGAACAGTCCGGCAGCCACGGGTGGTGGCAGCCCCGGCTATAATGAAATGCTCCGTAACTTCTAACCGACGAAGAAAACAGGGCGGGCCCGGGCCCGCCCTCTTTCATGAAAGTCCCATCGGGATCTCTGTCGAAGCAACAGCGAAAAATTTTTTGCTCCTTCGGGAATGAATCCGATGGTGACAGAGTCTTTC
This sequence comes from Pseudolabrys sp., assembly GCA_049802775.1. Lineage (GTDB taxonomy): Bacteria > Pseudomonadota > Alphaproteobacteria > Rhizobiales > Xanthobacteraceae > Pseudolabrys. The sequence continues at coordinate 7,797 of JBARNC010000131.1, forward strand.
AATGAGGTCCACTGCGTCCGCTACCAATGTTGCGATCCAACCTGTTGTAAAGACAAGGAAAACCGTGCGACACCACTTGACGTCAAATTGGTAGAAGCGGTGAAGAATTCGATCGAGCGGTCACACCCACTGGATGAAGCAATCAATGGCCCGTTCAACGACTGACGATAACTCAGTGCTGCTGGTCCACGCGTATCTCGACGGCGAACTTGATCCCGCCAACGCGTTGGGCGTCACGCAACAGATGGGTAAGGAGCCGGCGCTCTTGGCAGAGGCCGAGAGCGTAAAGGCATTGCAGCAATTGATTCATGAACGACTGCCCCGCGAGGAAGCACCGCCCGGGCTGCATGCTCGCATCGAGACATCTGTCGGCGGTCTGAGACGTCAGCGCGCGCAGCCGTCATGGCGCGCGCTTGCGGCGTCTATCATCTTGACGGCCATGGTCGCCAGCAGCTCGACATGGTTCGTGGTTGGGTCCGAACCGACATTCATGGTCGCGGACTCGCTCGTCTCTGACCACATTCGCGCGCTGATGGCGCCAGAGCCGGTCGACGTCGCGTCATCGGACCGCCACACCGTAAAACCATGGTTTAATGGCCGTATTCCAGAATCACCACGCGTTGTCGACCTTACCAATCAGGATTTCCCGCTGATTGGAGGGCGCATCGATCTGCTTGGCCAGACGCCTGTCCCGACGCTGGTCTATCGCCATGCCAAGCATCTCATCAGCCTCACCGCGATGCCAGCCGAGAGCAATTTCAAAGTGGACAGGGCCCCACGTACCGTTAAAGGCTATAACGTCGTACACTGGATTGAGAACGGGGTGAGTTACTGGGCAATCTCCGACCTCGCCCCCAAGGAATTGGAAGATTTCGCTCAGCTATTCCGCACCAGCCTGACCGAATTGTAAGCGGACGAGCCGGGCACCATGTCAATAACGTCTCTGCAGGCCAGAACTGGGTCAGTAAAATCTGAAGGGCCAAGAATGCGCTTGGTTGCCTCTGGCGCCAAAGACTCGATGAGCGGCCTCGATGACAATGCGCGCTTCAGGAGCGTGGTGATGCCGCATATCAACGAGGCCTACCGGTTGGCGCATTGGCTAACCGGCAATCGCACGGACGCCGAGGATGTGGTGCAGGATGCGTCGTTACGGGCCTTCCGCGCCATCCGAGAGTTCGCCGGCGGCAGTGCCCGCTCTTGGATGCTAAGCATCGTACGTAACACCGCTTATTCCTGGCTCCGTAAAAACCGGCCGACCGCGGTCGTTACCGTCGAAGATCTCGAGGCAGTAGAACTTGAGCAGGCCAACCCTGGCGACTCGAATGGCGAGACTCCAGAGGCAGCGCTCATCGCAAAGGTCGACGCCGAACACCTCCGCGGTGCTATCGCTGCATTGCCCACGCCATTCCGGGAGACGCTCGTGCTGCGGGACATCGAGGGCCTTGACTATCGAGAAATCGCTGAGGCGACTGAAGTGCCGATAGGCACCGTGATGTCACGGCTCGCCCGCGCGCGTCGCCGCCTGATCGCTACGATCGGGAAAGCACGATAACCAAGCGGTGGATGTCCGTTTTCTGCAAAATAGCGAACATTACCCAGAGGTTCTTGGTGCCGAAAATCTTATCCGGCGATGATTGCAATTTTGCTAGTTGAAATTCCTTGTTCCGTGAAAACAATTCTCTGTTCCGCTGAAATAATTCCCTGTTCCGTTGAGTAGGGAATTCGCATCGAACGCCCTGTAGCGACGCCATTATTTACGGTCTCTGGCGCTCCCGAAGCCGCAAATTTTGCAAAATTCCCTGTAAAATTCCCTGTTAGCAGGGAAAACGGGCAGAGCAGGGGACCATCTGCACTGCTGCGCCAGCCACCAAGTCCGGTCTCTCCACGTTGGTTGGCTGAATGCTTGGAATAGTGCGCACGTCGGTGCTTTTCGCACGCGAGCCGGTCTCTAGACTTCCCGAATTCAAGCCAAAATTCCGAATTTGCGCGGAAAGTCTCTGCGTGTTTTCTAGAAAATTCCCGTTTTGCGGAGTCGAGAATTGGAGACCGGTTCGATATTCGACTGCGTGACGGGTTTGGCAGTGCGCAGTGGCGATCAATGTCTGCTTTCGGGCAAAGCGGACATGGCTTTTTGCAGTGCAAATGTCCGCTTATGACCCAAAGCGGACATGGCCGTTTTGGGTACTAGTATGAAAGTAATGTCCTAAAATACACTGCTCCAAGCTTTGTCAGCTCAACGACAGGCGACCAGCACGCCAGACCCGGCCTTTCGGCCGCGTCAGAATGGAGGGCTCTTCCATGTCAAGATTGTTGATGGTCGTGGCACTTGCAATGTTTACGACACTTTCGCCAGCATTTGCTGCTTTCGCCCCAAACCGCATCGTCACTGCTGTTGATTACATGGCTAAGAAATTCAGCTGCCACGCGAAGCCTGACGAACCGAGCTATACCTACAAGACGACCAGAAACACCAGAATTCGTATCGCGGGAAAAAGAGTTCGATTGTCCCATCTCTGGGATGCTGGAAACTTTTCTGAGATCAAAGTGGGTGAGGTCATAACGGTCGAATACCATATAGATGCTGGCGAGCGCATCGCCGACCGCGTCACCATCTATCCCAAAAAATAAGAGCAGGGGCCGCCAGACCGCAGGCGGCCCTTCTATTTATTTTGTCACCCATCGCTATTGGCAGCGTAGGTGGAAGTTGTATCATGCTTGACTGAATACTCTCTGAACGACCGCCACGTGATCGATGTACAAGGATAGCGTTGACGCAACGTGATCACAAATTCGCGGAGTTGACTGATGTTCGGTTCGTACAAAATTGTGATAACACCATTCTCATAATACGATCGAGGTAGCCTCGATGGATCATCCCATTAGAAAACCAGAGGAGATATTGGCTTACCGAGCGCTGCGGCAAGTTCTTGGGTCAAAACCAAGAGCCTTATGGACCGTGAGTCCTGTCGATAATGTTCTAGCGGCTCTGCAGATTATGGAGAACAAGAATATCGGCTTCCTCGTGGTATTGGATCAGGCCACTCTAGTCGGTGTCGTATCAGAACGGGATTTTGTTCGACGAGTAGTGCTCGCCAAAAAGCCTCTGGAGTCGACACCAGTTGCAGACATTATGATTCGCGAAGTCGTTACAGTCGATCTTGGGCAAACGTTCGCTGATTGCTTGAGGTTGATGCATCAGCACAACATTCGCCATCTGCCGGTCGTGGATGCCGGCAAGGTGATCACTGTTATTTCTATACGCGACCTGCTGAGCGAGGCGGTCGCACATCACGCAAAAATTATTGCGGAACTTGAGCGCGAGCGCATGACCATTTTCACGTCAACGGCTTAATCACCACCCTGCGCCGCGGTGTGCCGCGGGCCTGGGCTACAACAAGGGCGACCGTATGAGCCTTTTGATTGTGTTGGGTGCTCTGGCGTTTCTCATGTTCGTGGCCTACCGCGGCTACAGCGTGATCCTGTTCGCCCCGGTCGCCGCGCTCGGCGCCGTACTGCTGACCGACCCGGCCCTGGTCGCACCGATGTTTTCCAGTGTCTTCATGGAGAAAACGGTCGGCTTCCTAAAAAACTATTTTCCGGTGTTTATGCTCGGCGCGGTTTTCGGCAAGGTCATCGAGCTGTCGGGATTTTCCAAGTCGATTGTCGCGGCGGTGATCGGGATACTTGGCCGGGAGCGGGCAGTTCTGGCGATTGTCGTCGTTTGCGCGATCCTCACCTACGGCGGCGTCTCACTGTTCGTGGTGGTGTTTGCGGTCTATCCGTTCGCGGCCGAAATGTTCCGCCAAAGCGGAATCCCCAAGCGGCTCATTCCTTGCACAATTGCGCTTGGCGCATTCACTTTCACGATGGATTCCCTGCCAGGCTCGCCGCAGATCCAGAACATCATTCCCACCACATTCTTCAAGACAACGACCTGGGCTGCCCCATGGCTCGGGATCATGGGCGGCCTATTCATTCTCGTTATCGGCCTAGCCTACATTGAGAGCCGCCGGCGAGCCGCTCAAGCGAAAGGCGAGAGTTACGGGACTGATCTGCGGAACGAGCCTGAGCCGTTCGAAGCCGAGAACTTGCCAAACCCCTGGGTCGCACTTTTACCTCTGGTGGTGGTGGGGGTCGCGAACTTTGTGCTGACGTTTGCAGTTCCGCGCGCTTATGGGACGACTCACGAGCTCACACTCGGCGGCGGCAAGCCGATTATTACACAGATCTCAAGCGTGGCCGCGATCTGGGCAGTGGAAGGTGCGTTGCTGCTCGGAATACTGACCGTACTCGTGTTTGGCTGGCGGTCTGTGATTGCAAAATTCGCGGATGGCAGCAAAGCGGCGGTCGCCGGAGCCCTGTTGGCTTCGCTCAATACCGCATCCGAATACGGATTTGGCGGAGTGATCGCGCTGTTGCCCGGCTTCGCCGCGATCGCCGACGCGCTCCGATCGATCCCCAATCCGCTCATTAACGAGGCCATCAGCGTGACCGTACTTGCAGGTATCACCGGCTCGGCGTCCGGAGGCATGAGCATCGCGCTTGCTGCGATGTCCGACACGTTCATTGCGGCGGCCGAGGCGGCAAAAATCCCGCTTGAGGTTTTGCATCGCGTCGCGTCGATGGCCAGTGGCGGCATGGATACGCTGCCACACAACGGCGCCGTCATCACGTTGCTCGCGGTCACTGGCCTCACCCACAGGGAGGCTTACAAGGATATTTTCGTCATCACTCTGACAAAGACCGCGGCGGTGTTCTTCGTAATCGGGTTCTACTATTTGACCGGTATTTACTGAGCGACTGGTAAACGGCCAAATCTTTGAGGGAAAAGTTGGAGTGTACAGCGAGGGATCAGCGATTTCGTCGTGGTTTCACTGCGGTAGAGAAGACGGAGCTGTGGAGTCGCTGGGAGAGAGGGGGATCGCTGAAAGCGCTTGGGCGAGCGTTTAATAGGCCGTCATCTTCCGTCTATTGCCAAATAGCTCCGCATGCGCAGAG
>JBARNC010000132.1:0-5043 GCA_049802775.1 Pseudolabrys sp.
CGACTTGGTGCGGCCATCGCGCGCAGTGACCGTTATCAAGCCATCGTCAATCTTCATGCTACCCGAATGCCACTTTTTCGGGGTGCCACCTCGAAATTGAATTTCAATGTCGTCGCCCATCGCGGCCGGCCAGTGGCTTTTGCTTACGCTTTCGCGACCTTCTTCCGGTCAGGCTTGCCACTCATTGCTTCGCGCGCCAACCGCTCGGCGCGTAGCTTGGCAGTGAGTAGGCGAGTTGCCTGTTCCTTAGCCTGATATGCCGAGGCTGCTTGCACGCCTTCCTGTTTCCACCGAAACAAGCGTTCGGCGCGCTCTTTTGCTATTGAGGGCATGGACTGTACATGGGTATCAACATCCCCGAAGTCGAGCGTCAAAAGGCATCTAAGGCATTAAATTGTGATCGCCATCGCTCAATCGGCAAAGGGTTCGCCATTTCTTTCATCGGAGCTACAACACTGCCGTCGGCCAGTTGGCCTCTCACGATAGGAGACTTGCGATGCCGCTGCCGCGAGGTGAGGTGCAGGGCTACAATTTCAATCGGATGGCCGTTGAGTTCACGATGGTCAATCAGGGCAAGGTAGTTCCGTGCTCGATCAGTACAGCGGCGATGGACGATCTCGAAGGTAGGCGTCACGTGAAGTCAGATCAGCACATAGATCAGTTTGTGCGGTTGCGCGAAATAATTGAGGAGCGAGCATCGCGTAAGTTCTTCGAAGAGCAGGATCAAGCCGCCGGCCGGTAGTATTGCGATCCAACGATTTCTCATCCTGATGGTTTCATAGTCTTAGCTGCCCGTTGAACGGATGCCGATGTCCGCCTTGGGTCATAAGCGGACATTTTGCGATCCGGGAGCGATGTCTGCTTTACCCCCAAAAGCGGACATTCGCGGTGCAAAAACAAATGTCCGCTTTGTGCCAATAGCGGACATCTCCGCACAACATTCAACCGGCGTCACTGCTACACCGCTATCCGCTGAGCTGACATTCGATAAGAGCGTTCGCCGCCCACGAGACCGCCTTACCAGGCCTTTTACGACCGCCCAAGGTTGGGCTGTTGGCATAGGCACCATAGAAGCGCGTCAGCCAACCGTGCGGCACCACGAGCATCAATAGCCTCGATCAGACTACGAAAGGCTCGTTAGTGTCCCTTGGCTCAGTTCTCGCCACCGAAATGCGCGCCGAGGTCGCGCCAGATCTGAAAACGGATATTTGGATCCGGATCGTCGCCGAGATACTCGCCGCCGTTGTAATACAGTGGACCGGCGGGAAATTTGTCGAGACCCCAGTATTTGCCTTGCACTGCCGTCTGTCGCGCCGCCACGGTCGCCTTGTGCCTGGTATCATTGTGCCGCTTGGTCGCGTTGGCGGACGCGGCGGCAATAATTGTAAAAGCGGCGATGAGAGCCGTCAGTTTGATTGAGCGCGCGGGCATATGTCGGCATCCATTCGTGAATTTCGTGCAATGCGTCGAGTACCAAGTTAAACCCCGATCATTGGCCGAATATTCGCCGAGGCGTCGCGGTCCGAGCAATTGTCAGCTTCTGACCTAAAGCTGACAAGGACTGACCCCAGACGGTGCATCAGTTTCCGCTTCTTGGCGCAATGGTTATGATCGTGCCGCACCTTCCACATCGATGAAGGCGACACGGTTCCGAGCCCCCGACCCTCATCTCATCCTGGGAGTTTGCGATGGAGAAGATGCACAACCAACAAATCGATGACGACACAACACGGACAACCGCGCGTCTGCCTGGACTGGAGATTGAGATCGTTCATCGCAGGTTGCCAGCTGCTGACGCCGAACTGATTTCAATTAATCTGCAAGCGGTGCCCTCATTCGACGCATTCGGCCGGTTCCTTCAGACAGCTAACCCGTTTGCATTTTGGACTCATGCGCAGATGGCGTGGTTCCTGGCTCAGAGTTGTGAACACCCTGATGTTGCCCTGGAGCGTCACCTCAACACCGCCGAAGCTTTTGCGAGAACGCTCGCACGCTTAACAATGAAATTGAGATGGCATGAACCACAGTCACCTTTCACCTTCAAGCTGTCATCCGAGGGCCAGGACATGACCGAGACTCTCGCCGCAAAGAAATGCACTCCTTGCCGCGGCGGTATCGCACCGCTCTCGCATGAGGAGGCCGAGGAAAAAAATCCTGCCCCATTTTCTGTTATTTGGGCTCTTAGCCAAATAACATCAGCTACGGCGCGCCAGACGGAATAAAACCGCGAACACGTATGTCATTGAGATACCAATCTAATTTCGAGCCGCTAGCTCGTGCAGTTCGCACGACAAGGTGCTCCCTACGAAATTGCCGGCAACACGGCGCGCTCGGCCGGTGATCCCGACCCGACTAGGTTTTCCAAGAGGGCGCGAAGCTGCACGGGCGTGAACGGCTTCTCTAGTACGGGCACTGTTTGGTGGCGGGGTTCAACGAGGTAGTCATAGCCCGTTACGAATGCAAATGGCATGCCTGTGTCCAGCAGAAAGTCCGCAATTTCCGGGCGGTATCCACCGATATGGAGGTCGAAAAGCACAGCATCGAAGTTGCGCTTGGCAAATTCCTGTCGCGCCATAGCCATGGTGTGCGCGACGCCGGAAACCCGGTAACCAGCCTCTCGGACCATTTCCTCAATCATCTGCGCAATCAGGGGCTCGTCTTCGATGACAAGGATGCGCGAACGATCGGGAGCCATAGGCGGGGAGCGAGGGTTGGCCATGAGAAACTCGCACGCAACTCAGTATACTGACAGCGCTCTCTCGCCACCTGCCATGTGTGGTTCAGTCCATAGAAACGCATCGGTCGCGACGAAGTTCCATGGCTGCGGCGCCGTTTGACGACTGTGCGCAAATCGCGGCCGACCAGTTTCGCCGAATTGCCAGTGATCGGAATTAGGATCGTCGCATTAAACGAGGTCAGCCTCGTTCTGGCGTTTCGGTTGCTGCTTGCACGCAACAGCCGCTTTAATGGATTCGGGTGCAGTTCTTTTAAGTCAGCCGCCAGCTCTTCATTCCAATATTCGCTGCACACATACTGCCACATATTCGCGTGGGCTAAGAGGCGCTCAGCCATTTTTTTGGGGGTCGGACATGAGCGCTAAGTTGCACAAAGGTAACGCTGGCGGTCTAGATTCTTGGAACACAAGCAGCCCGAGCGCGTTGGTTTTCATCCATTCAATGAACCAGCAAATCAACTTGACGTCTTCCTCTTCGAAACTCGATCAAAATAGCGTTGATGTTTCGACGCCCACGTTGGCGCGCTTTTGGCGCAAACGTTTTGGGAAATCAAAAGAAGAGATCGAAGCTGCAATTGCCAAGGTTGGCGGCAATGCCGAAACTGTAATGAAAGAGTTGGGAGTCAACGCCTAACGGGCTGAGCGCTCGACGGGACGCTGTCCTGGTATTTTGTCCGCTTTGCGAGGCTCGAGGAATTGAGTGGCGGCGATTGTTCGAAACAGCACGCTCAGCCTATAAATGAGGAAAAGCCATAATCGGCGCTATCGAAGCAGCGGTGTGGTATGTCAAATGACATCCTCCCGGGCACTAAACATCTATGCGCGTTGAAGGTAGCTCTCCCCGCAGACCACTTCGCCGCACGAAAAATAATCGGCCGTAAGTCGTCTCCAAACATAAAACAATAGGAACCAAACGCCTCCGCGACAGGTTACCGTCCGTGGAGGAGACTATGATCGATTCGCATTTCGAAAACGACAGTTCGGCTGCTTCGAGCGGCAAGAACAACCAAACAACCTCCAGGATGCAGCGGGCCAGGCGTATTCCAAAGCGTCTGAAACGGCGCGCGATGCCAGCGATAAGGTCAAGCAGGCCGCACCGTAACCGAAAACGTCAAGGTGCCGCGCGGGAGCCTTATTTAGGCTAGGTTATCGGCGCATCCGAGGTCCGCTGTCGGAGGTGCATCAGTGGTGGAGTGGTTCCCCAAGTATGAGACGGTCTATGCAGAGCGGATTTATGAGGCGTTGGCTGAGCGCGAACGCGGCGACATGACGCCGGAAAAACTACGGCTGCCCACGGAGAAAATCCAGCGATACCGAGAGAAAGCGCTGCTCTATCGTGAAGGCAGCTCTATCTGCGCTCTGTTGGAGATAGCAAACAAAGACCCTAAACTCTTGCCGCTCCTGCGTGAATACGTGGACTTCGTTGAGGCGAAACGAGTTGGCCGCGGGTTACGGGCCGGCCGTGAGCAATTGGTCCGCGGTGCGGTCGAAGATTTGTGCGACATGTTTACAGACTCGATCAAGTGGGCACGCCGCTGGCTAACGGAATTTCGCGACGACCCGGATGGGATCGTGCTTTTCGCAGATCACTGGCGGCGACAATACCAGGCCCTAAAGGGCGCTCTCGAACAAACCCAACCGACCCACACCCGGGCCCACTGGAGTGCCAGCCGCCGTTCCAAGGCTGCTTAAATCGCAAAGTGGACAATCCAACCGTCTAAGATGGCGGTCTGTTCACCTATGGGCCGGATCCCGACGATTTGATCCGTCGTGCCGCGTCTTAAGTTGAGCGATTACCAACGGCCTCCGCGCCGCACGAGCCGGATAATCACTAGCAGCAAGACGGCGCCTATTGTGGAGTTGACGATTGCGCGAACCAGCCCGACACCCAGGCCAATGCCCAGCCGGGGCAGGAGCCAGCTTGCGATGAACGCGCCGACGATGCCAATCGCAATATCGCCGATCAGGCCGAAGCCCGTTCCCTGCACAATCTTACCGGCCAGCCAGCCGGCGACTAGGCCGACTAGCAAAATGACGACGATACTTTCGCCTGAAAGATACATGGGGCCCCCTAAATGTTAGCTCGATGAAGAGATGATCGCGCGCTGGCGCAATCGGCGCAATACGAATTAATCGATGGTATTCAAGACCGGCTAAGTAAAGCGATTGAAGTCGAGCCGCGAAAAATATTAGAAATCGAGATTGTGCATTGCGCAAAGCGAACGGGGCCGAGCTGAGACTTAGAAGGCCTGTGACCCTTAACAGTAGTTGATGGAAACCGTGTTCGGGCTGACGTGTTAACCTAAATT
>JBARNC010000133.1:0-2643 GCA_049802775.1 Pseudolabrys sp.
CGGGGATCCAGATAAATAAAACCGGATTCCCGCTTACGCGGGAATAAGCGGGAGGGGCTACCGCATCCCCGCCCTGTTCCAACCACGCGCACCTTCGCCGTAGACCTCGTGGCCAGTGTCGCTGACCACCACCGTGTCTTCCAGTTTAATGAACCCGCGCACCGGGTGCATGAGCGTGGTCTCCACCGACACTACCATTCCGGATTCGAGCGGCCGGTCCGCATATTCGGCCGGATAAGGCACTGGCCCATGGTCGGTAAGGCGTGGCCCCTCGTGGCTGACCATACCCATGCCGTGCGCGAGAAAATCGAGATGATTGTGATGCTTTGATTTTGCGCGCAGCAGCGCGCCGACGGCGTAAATTTCCTTGCCCAGCACCCCCGCGCGCATTGGCTTCATTGCTGCGCGTTGAATGCTTTCGATTTCGGCGAGCAAGTCTTCGAGCTCGGCATCCGGTTCGCCCTGAATCGCCATGCGACAGATATCGCCGATGTAGCCGTGGTTGTTTCCGCCGGAATCGATCGACATGATGTCGCCTTTCTCCCACCGCTGGTCGGAAGGTGCGCGGTTCAGGTTCGTACCGCAAGTGATCAGGCAATATTCGAAAGTCAGGCCGCGGTTAGTCTCCTCGCGGCGCAACGTTTCGACGACTTCATTCTTTGTGACCCCAGGCTTGCTTGCGGCAATCACCGACTTCATGGAATCGATAACGGCTTCCGATGCATATTTCAGCAGTTTCAATTCTTCGGCGGATTTCTTCGCACGCTGGCGCTCCAGCACGAAGAGCGCATCCACCCATTTGGTATCGGGAAAGGAATTGCGCAGCACAAGCGAGGAATCATATGGCAGAAACCCAAACTCAACAGCGATGAGTTTAGGCTTGAGGCCGATTTTGCGGATGTGGTCCACCGCCTTCTGCATGGCATCGACTGTGCCTGCAGTATTGGTCTGCGTCTCCGGCGTCCACATCGGCTTCACCTCGCGCTGGAATTTCTCCAGCCGGTGTCCGATATAGGCGGCCTTTTCGGGGGCGCCTTTCGGGTAAACCAGCACCGGCAAATAGCGGGTGACACCGGTCGCATCCATATAGTCAAAGAAATTGGCGCGATGACCGCCGAGCAGATATTGCACATTGTGCTTGGACGTCGCGATCACAACATCGATGCCGGCCTCGTCCATCAGCCGGTCGAGACGGCGATGGTCAAACGGGATCGTGAGACCACTTGAGGGCTGAGCGTTGATATTCATGAGCATGCTCCGACTGCCTGCGCGGCTAATCGCAAGCCTATGACCAGAGTTCCTTGCTCGCAAGCCGGGCGCCTTCGCTGAGCGCCTGGAGCTTCGCCCACATGACTGAGGGATGCACGCGGCGATAGAATGGATCCTTGAATTAGTTTGGAATCCCACTAATCCAATGAACCGGCAGTTCGTCCCACTTGTTCTAAACTGGACTAATTCGAAGCCATTGGTCAATTGGGATAAGCGCGGCGCCGCGGCAAACCGCACTACGGTACATCGTTGAATATTTTCGGTGTAATGGAAGATATCTGACGCGTTTCAGGCGGCGCTCTTGGTGCTACGTGCTCCAACCGAGCTGGCGGAAGGTGCCCGCTCGTGCTCCGTGCGCTCAATCATCATGTTGACCGTAGCGACCTCGACACGGTTGCGACCGCGCTCCTTGGCGTAGTAAAGCGCATGATCGGCCTGTCTCAGCAGACTGGGAATATCAAGCGTCCGCTCCTGGCAATGAACCAGCTCGATGCTGAGCGTCGCGCAGACTGGATGACCGTCCACGTCTTGGGCCATCTGCGCGAAGCTTTCGCGAATCCGCTCAGCCACCTCGACCTCCTTCTCGCGACTGGTCTCAGTGAGCACGGCGGAGGACTCCTCGCCAGCGGCGAAGGCGGTGAATAGCAACGCGTTGGCAAGGTCAATGCTGACCAGATCGGGAACCGCCCCGTACCTTCCGAATAGCCAGATCGAGGCAAGTTGGATCAAATAGGCGAAGCCCCACCAGCAGACGGCGCGAAGCGCCATATTCTGCGCCCACACAAAAAGCAGCAGCAAGCTGAGGATGGCTTCAACGTAGATCGTCACCAGAAACAGCGTGTGGAGGTCGAGGGTCATCGGTTGACTAGCCGATCTCCCGGGGGGCCCAAGCTCTGGATATCCGTCCCCAATCATTCGAATAAACCCGCCCGGAAAAGAACTAATGAATGCGCTTTTCCCACGCCGCCTATTGCGCTGTTATGGTTTCGGAGACGTTTCCGAAATCACTGCAATCGCCCTAAATCAGCGGAAATTTTAGGTCTAGTTTCCGGCCGATCTGGCGTTGCGGCCGGTCTTGTGGGGCCATTGGGCCTCCACTAGGTTCAAATATCCCACTGGGCCGGAAACCGGGCATGCAAATCCGTAACGGCATCATCGAAGCCATCGGCCATACGCCACTTGTGAAGTTAAAGCGGGCCTCCGAGGCGACCGGATCTACGATCCTGGGCAAGGCCGAATTTATGAATCCCGGCGGTTCGGTGAAGGATCGCGCCGGCCGGCAGATGATCCTCGAGGCGGAAAAGCGTGGCGAATTGCTTCCTGGCGGGCTGGTGGTGGAGGCGACTGCCGGCAACACCGGCATTGGTCTGGCAC
>JBARNC010000134.1:0-1840 GCA_049802775.1 Pseudolabrys sp.
CTTCGCACTCCTCAGGCATTGAGCGGAGTTGCCCGGTTCGCCAGCCGGCACGCTGCCCGGGGTCGGCGTACGCCTCCCGAACAACCGGCGAGCAGCAAGAGTACGCGGCCGTGGTACTTGCTACTCTTGGAAACAATTTCGGGCGTGTTGCGTAGAAGTACAAGTCAGTTTTTAGGGGTCCGAAGTTCGTTGTCCACTCGGGCGGTCAGGCCGTCGTGGGTATGGTCGAGACCCCGGGGAGAGGGTCTCAGGCGAAATCAGAGGAACTGGCGCTAAGGTGCCGGTGAGCACGGTCCATTCGATTCTCGTGGCCAAGGATGGGGGAGTCTATCGGCATTGATTCGCTTTTGGGAGGCTGGGCGATGCCGAAGGCCTATTCTGGGGAGATGCGGGAGCGAGTGATTGCGGAGGTCGAAAGTGGAGCTTCGCGGCGCGAGGCGGCCTCCACTGCCATCAGGAACTGACGGACGATGGATGAGTTTGCTCCCAAAGATGCTTAGCGGTTTCAAGCGCATTGATTTTGAGATTTTCCCACCACTTAACCTCATTACCAGCTTGATGAAGCTGTCGATGGTGGCCGCGGCAAAGCGGCACTGTGAACTCATCGCTGACCTTAAGACTGATGGCTCTCGGTTGAGCAAACCGCAGATGATGCGGATCACTCGGTTGTCGTCCGCAGACGAGGCAAGGCTGGGACGCAACGAACTTCAGGTGTGCCTTGTCGCGTAGCCGCTTGGGTTCGGCAATGGTGAGCTGGTTTTTGTCAATACGGGACGGGACCAAAGCAGATGCTGTTGGTGCCAGCGGTGGCGCTATTGGCGTCCCCTCCTCTGCCTTCACGTCATCACTGCGAAAGAACTTGGTGGTCGGGCTTTGGTATCGTCTCCCGTAGTAGTGCGATGGCCGTGGAATCGGTGAACCAAGACGCGGCGGATTGTCCGAACCTGGGAATGTTGGCTGTAAAGTGGCCTGGATTTGCGCCGCTGTGTGCTTGCCATTGCGGTATAGTTCGAGCCAGAACGGCTTGCCGAAGGTCGCTAGCGCTCGTTTGGTGGCATCAGTTTCGGCGCGCGTCGGCAGCGACGGCGGCACGGTAAGGCCATTGACGATCAACTCCTACTTCGTCGGGAATTGCACCGGCAGATCGGCGGTGGAAACAACGGCCACCGCACTCATTGCTCGATTTGCGGAGCAAGAACCGTTTGCGAAGGGCCGTTCCAGATACTCCTTGGCTGATGGCAACCTCCCTGCCTAGAATTGGCCAACCGAGCGACGGGCATTGCGCCGCAACATAGGGGACATCATATGGCCCACGCAAAAACCGCGGTGGCAGGGACAACGCACGGCAAGCCGATTTACCAAAGCCTTTATGCGCAAGTGCTGACGGCCATTCTGATAGGCGTCCTCCTTGGGCACTTCTATCCGCAAATTGGCGCGCAGATGAAGCCGCTCGGCGATGCGTTCATCAAGTTGATCAAGATGCTCATCGCTCCAATCATCTTCTGCACCGTCGTGCATGGCATCGCCAGCATGCAAGACATGAAGAAGGTTGGCCGCGTCGGGCTCAAGGCGCTTATCTATTTCGAAGTCCTAACGACGATCGCTTTGATTGTCGGCCTTATCGTCGTGAATACCGTGCAGCCAGGGGCTGGAATAAACGTCGATGTCAAATCGATCGATACCAAGGCAATCCAAGGTTTCGTGGTGAAGTCCAAGGAACAGAGCACGATTCAGTTCCTGATGGATATTGTCCCCAACACGGTGGTCGGGGCATTCGCACAGGGTGAGATCCTGCAGGTGCTGTTTTTTGCCGTCCTGTTTGCTTTCGCTCTGCAGGCAC
>JBARNC010000135.1:0-2595 GCA_049802775.1 Pseudolabrys sp.
CGTCGAGGTTATGGCGTTCGCGGCAAGGCCCCGGCACAAATCAGACAAATGCTTAGAGCGCGCCCCCCTAGGCGAAAATCAAATGCACTAGGGCATGAAATTGCTATTTCGCAGGACAACCACAAAACCGCCACTCAAAGCTCGACTGGTGAAAAGCGGTAATGCAGCGGCGGCCCGTTTAGCTTTTTGGCCTAGTTCTTTTTCGACTTGGGCTCCACTTGTTCCCCTTCCTTCAGCACGCTGGCCGTCAGGAGGGTTTTCTTAGCGCGTCAGAGTGAGTTCGGTTCTCACGCTCGGCCGCTCGGTTTACCAATTCGCTGAAGCGGCGACGAAACTGAGCATCCAAGATGTCTTCGATACTGTCAGAGTCCTCACGCACTAGCGCATGAAATTGGTCTTTCAGTAAATTCCATTCATTAAGTTTAGGATCACCAGACATACATGCCTCCACAACGAGCATGTGTCGTGAAGGAACAACATAGGAACCTCCGATGTGTTCCGATACAACGCTGTGATTTCGGCGTGACGGCCCGCCCTGTGAGTGGAACCAGACAGCGATGCAACTGTTCGATAGCTAGGGAGGAACGCCGATGACGTGCCCTTAGGCGGCGCGTTGTGGCAAGTGGCGGTGGGTCGGAGGAGCGCCCGCCGCCACTCAGGTATTGATGGAACATTTTGAATTGAACAAGTCACCCGCTGCAACTTGTTCCATAGGCGGAACATTCTGCGCGACGTTTTAACAAAATAAATTAACGGAACGACGCCCGGCAGTCGCGAATTAACTCGGCGCCGCCAGGCTCCGTCCCCCTAACTCCCCAACCTGGCGGTTTATAGGGCTGCCGCTGAGCCCCTCACGGCAGCCCTTTTAATTGGTGTTTGATGTCAGAGCGCGTCTGCTGCGTTGTTGCAAGTCCCAAAACCGAAAGCATAAGGGCGATGGCACTTCCGGTTATGACGAACACCAGAATGCCTTGGTCTGTAAAAAGCACAGTGTCCATGATCGCCTCCAACGGAACTCACCCAGTCCCAGTCAGATGCCCTACCAACTGAGTTGGAAGGAAAGGGTTCCGGTCCGGCTGCTGGGCTGGCTGCAACTCGCGCCATTGATGGGACTTAATAGGCAACGTTCGCCGGAGGCCGTGATGTACGCCACGGCAACCCAAACAACTTCTTCGGGGCTTTAAACTCTACCGGTTTACGCGGCCTGCTCGGGGTAGCGATTGAACTGCTTGAGTCTCCGTTGTCGTTCAGGGTCGCGATCCGGCGCATGGACGGCTTCGTTTCGGTAGTATTGGCCCATTCTATGCAGCGTCTTTTTTACGGCGGGGGTTCCCGTTCTGCTGGCCTGAGAATGGAACAGCTCCGCGAGTTTGAGTAATTCGTCTTTGCGGGACATGGCTGCGTTACTTCCTCCTAGTTTTTAGCCCCGCCGGCCATTCAACGCTCGCACCAAGGCGTCGTTCCGCGTCAATGGGTCAGTGGAACTCCGGGCGGCAGCCCGGTAGGTCACAGGCGCCGCCAGTCGTCTAATGCCGTTCGCAGCCGCGCAAAGTTCCGCCGTCAACCCAACTTGCCACAACCCGCTCAGTATGGCGCCTGGTGCGGCTCGCGGCCACGCTTCTCAATGAGGCGACGCAGCCCATAACAACCATCGCGCCCGCACGTGTCACAAGCTAGGCGCAGCACATCGAGCTTGCCGATTAGGTCACTGAATGTGGTTGCGCCGTCGCGGGGCATGATGACAATCATCCATCGCGCAGCCGGTAGTCCCAAAAACAGGGGCGGTACAGCAGCCCTACTTCGCTTCAGGAACGCGACAAAAGCGGACATTCAGGGTGCTGCTGCCAAATATCACATCGAAGTTCGCTAACCGATTACCTCCCCGAAAAAAGAGGATGTGTGAGCTGCTTCACGCACGAAGGCTTGAGGCCCTCGCATGTATAACCGTCGGAAATGTCAGAGTGTGGTATATTTGGGTCTGCCAAACCATACCAGGTGAGCCAAGCGCAGCAGGCGTCTGATGAGCCAACTCGCAAGCGAGGATTACTTTGGATTTCAGTATCGCCGATTTCGCGATCGATGTTGCGCAGCATGAGTTGCGGCGAAAGGGTGAGATCGTCCCGATCGAGCCGCAGGTGTTTGATCTGCTCGTCCATCTCGTTCGCAATCGCAATCGAATCGTCGGCAAGGAAGAGCTGATCGATGTCGTTTGGCAGGGTCGTGTAATCTCAGAAGCGACCCTGAGCTCACGAGTCAGCGCGGCTCGCCGCGCCATTGGAGACAATGGCGACGATCAGCTCTTTATCCGGACACATCACAAGCGGGGATTTCGCTTCGTCGGTCGGGTCGAGAATTCCGTGCGGCCATCTGATGCGCTTGCCCTAAATCACGCGCGGCGACCGCCCGCAGTTGGAATTTCGGCTAAAGAACAACAAGACACGACGCTCGCCCTTCCCGACAAACCCTCAATCGCGGTGCTGCCATTTGAGAACATGAGTGGCGATCCGGAACAGGAGTACCTTGCCGATGGCCTCACCTTGAAGGCGAAGCTTGAATTCCGAGCAATGTAACCTTACCGCATGTCCGCTTTGGGTC
>JBARNC010000136.1:0-8016 GCA_049802775.1 Pseudolabrys sp.
GCCAACATGGGGCCGTTGCAGGATATACCGCACGTGGACATCATGCGGCCGATCACGCGTACATCGCGTACTGCACGCGTGCCCGAGCAAGTCATCCGCGAACTCGACGAAGCGGTCGCGCGCGCGATGGGCGATGCTGGCGAGCCTGGCCCAGTCTACATCGAAATTCCAACCGATGTTCTCCGCACCCATGTGCCAGCCCAACTGGTGCTTGACGAGTGGATGCAGGCGAAGCCAACGCGCGCACTCCCGCCCGATCCTGCCGCCGTGGCAGAAGCGGTTGACGTGTTCTGGTCGGCCAAGCGCCCGCTCGTCTTTACCGGCCGCGGCGCAAGGCAGGCTAGCGCTGCGCTCGTCAGGCTGCTCGATGCCACCGGCGCACTTTATTTGGATACTCAGGAAAGTCGGGGTCTCGTGCCCGCGAATCATCCATCGACTGCCGCCGCGGTCCGCGCTGCGGCCATGACCGAGGCCGATGTTGTCCTGCTGGTCGGCCGCAAGCTGGACTACCAGGTTGGTTACGGATCGCCGGCGGTCTTTCCGAACGCGCGTTTCATCCGCGTCGCGGATAATGCCGGAGAGCTCATCGACAATCGCCGCGGCCAGCCGGAATTGCTGGCCTCGCCACATCTCGCGCTCGACGCCATGGTTGCGGTCGCCGGCAATCGTGAAAGCAGGCTTGACAAGGCTTGGGCGGAACAATTGCGCCGCCGCCATCGCGCACGAATGACATCCGCTGGGGCTGCCGAGGACCGGCCGATGACCGGCGCTGACGGCAAAATTCACCCGCGCGCAATTTTCGATGCGATCGCGGCAGTCGCTCCGCCCGACTACATTGCGATCGCGGATGGCGGTGATCTCCTGAGTTTCGCGCGCACCGGGCTACGGGCAGATACCTACATGGATGCCGGCGCTTTCGGCTGCCTCGGCGTGGGAGTACCGTTCGCCGTCGCAGCCGCGCTGGCGCTACCGGACAGACACGTCATTTCCGTCAGCGGCGACGGTGCATTTGGCATTAATGCCATGGAAATCGACACGGCCGTCAGGCACGGCGCCAAAGTTGTCTTTATCGTATCCAACAATGCGGCATGGAACATCGAGCGGCTTGACCAAGAAATGAACTACGGCGGACGCGTCGTCGGCACGACCCTGCGTCACTCCGACTACGCTGGGCTCGCTCGGGCGCTCGGAGCGCACGGAGAGCAGGTCGAGCGCGCGTCGGACCTTTCGGCGGCGCTGCAACGCGCCCTTAAAAACGCGCCGGCGCTGATCGATATCGTGACATCACAATCGGTGTTGTCATCGGATGCCCAGAAAGGTCTCGGCTTTGTTCCCGACTTCCAGGCGCTGACCACCTGGGACCAAGCTGAAAGGAAACGGCGCGAGGCTCGCTAGATTGCGGAAATGGCCTTCCGTCAACCGATTCTGACATCGACAAAGAGCCACTTGGCGTGGCCGTTGCATTCCTCTAAACGGCAGGCCGGGTTTTGGAAGGATGCCGATGAAGCTCCCGCGCCAGTTCTTTGCTTCGCTCGCCATAGGCGCACCTGCACCGTTGTGCGAGCTGCCCCTGCGACTCGAGCGCATAGTTCATTTCGTGCCGCCGCACAATGAGAAGGTGCGCGCAAAGGTTCCAGAACTGGTGCGGCAGGTGGATGTCGTGCTCGGTAATTTGGAAGACGCTATTCCGGTCGAGGCCAAGGAATCCGCGCGTAGAGGATTTATCGAGATGGCGAAAGCTGTCGATTTCGGATCGACCGGACTATGGACGCGCATCAATGCCCTCAATTCGCCATGGGCACTCGACGATATCTCCGAAATTGTAGGCGCGGTCGGGAACAAGCTCGACGTCATCATGTTGCCCAAGGTCGATGGTCCCTGGGACATCCACTATCTCGATCAATTGCTGGCGCAACTCGAGGCGCGGCACAAATTGAAGAGGCCGATTCTGATCCACGCCATTCTAGAAACTGCGCAGGGCGTAAACAATGTGGAAGCGATCGCAACGGCCTCCCCCCGCATGCATGGTGTGAGCCTTGGGCCCGCCGACCTCGCCGCGTCACGCGCGATGAAGACCACGCGCGTCGGCGGCGGCCATCCCGAATACAAAGTGCTGGCGGACGCGCAAGGCAACGCGACGCGCGCGGCGGCCCAGCAGGACCTCTGGCATTATACGATTGCCAAAATGGTGGATGCCTGCGCGGCGGCGGGCATCAAGCCGTTTTATGGACCGTTCGGGGACTTCTCCGACCCGGCCGCCTGCGAGGTGCAATTCCGCAATGCGTTTCTTATGGGTTGCCTCGGGGCCTGGTCGCTGCATCCATCGCAGATCGAGATTGCCAAGAAAGTATTCTCGCCCGACCCCGCGGAAGTGGCCCTTGCCAAACAGATTGTCGCGGCTATGCCCGATGGCGCCGGCGCCGTTATGATCGACGGGAAGATGCAGGACGATGCAACCTGGAAGCAGGCCAAGGTGCTTCTCGATCTCGCCAAGCTGGTCGCCGTCAAGGACCCGGAGATGGCCAGGCGTTATGCGCTGTAAGCGTACGCGACGAGGATCTCAGCCATGGACAAGATGCGCAATGCCAAATTCAAAATCGGTCAGGTGGTGAAGCACCGTCTGTATCCGTTTCGCGGCGTCATCTTTGATATCGATCCGGTGTTCAACAACACCGAGGAATGGTGGCAATCTATCCCCGCCGAAAACCGCCCACGCAAAGATCAGCCGTTCTATCATCTGTTTGCCGAGAATGCGGAGACCGAATACATCGCCTATGTGTCCGAGCAGAATTTGTTGCCCGATACGTCGGGCACGCCGATCCGCCACCCGGATGTGGCTGACACATTCGAGCAGGACGATGGCGGCGGCTACCGGCCACGCCACAGTCAGATGCACTAGCCGCGCATTGCATCTGCCGAAAGTAAAAAGGCGCGGCCGTGAGCCGCGCCTTTTGCATTACGTCAGTTTGGAAGCACTTATTTCCTCTGTGCGGGAGCGAGCGCTGGCGCAGGTGTCGCTGCGCCCGGCGCCTGGCTTTGCTGGCCTTCCAGCTTCTTGCGCGCCTCTTCCGCTTTCTTCTGGAGCTCTTCCTGCAACTTGCGTTGCTGCTCTTCGAATACCTTTGGATCGGTCGCCGGGCCGTCATAGGCCTTGGCGAAATCGTTCAGCGGCAGCGGCAGGCTGATAGGCGTGCCCTGCATGTTGATCGCCTGCACGATGATGTTCTGCCCCTTCTTCATCTTGGCGATCAAGTCATCGGTCACCTGATAGTCGGCCATGCAACCGACCGGGAAGCAGATACTATAGGGCGATTGCGTCGGCTGGCCCTGATCGATGAGCATGCGCGTACCGTGCGAGAGCTGCATGCCCAGCGGAACGGTCACGCGCAACACTTTCTGACCGCCCTCGGGCTCGAACAGCTGGACGATGGCGACTGGCATGCCGTTTTCCAGCCTGCCATCTTTGGTGATGACGCAGACCTGCTTCTCGTTAGTGTCAGGTCCCTTGCCGCAGACCTTCATCCAGGGCGAATACATGAGCTGCGGCTGATCGCCGCCACCAGCCTGTTGCTGCGCCGGTTGCGCGGGCTGTGCCGGTTGCGCTGCGGGGGCCTGCTTCTGCGCCGCAGGCGCCTGTTTCTGTGCAGGCGCTTTGGGCTGCTGCTGAGCCAACGCGGGCGCAGCCACAAGCGTGGCTGTCAATATCCCGGCCAAAGTGGCGGCTAGCGCCCGGCCCAACAGCCGGGCCGATGCAATCCGATGATCCATTGCGATTATCCCTTGTTCTTCCCGTTCGCGGCCCACGGCCCCCGAACGCCGCCTTTTAGCCGGCTCTCTCCGTGTGAAATGCGGCAGGAGCGTGACTGACCGCTGCCTGATAGCCGAATTCGCGCCTGCAATAAAGCCACGAATGTCCTGAAAATGCGATACCGGCCACGGCCCGCGCCCTGTGATAAATTCATGCAAAACCGGAACGAATCGCATTCGCCCCTCGGCTACGTCCATTTTTAGTCCCTCCGCAGTGACGCAGTGGCGGGCGTCGCGGCGCACGGTCATGTTCGGCGCACTGCTTACGGCGTCAGGCTTTGGCCTGCGACCGACGCGTGCGGAACTCGCGTCGTACGCTATTGCCATGCATGGCGAACCGGCTTGGGCACCGGATTTCAGTCATTCGACCTATGCCAATCCGGCAGCCCCCAAAGGCGGCCAGCTGGTCCAGGGCGTGCTCGGTACCTTTGATTGCCTGAACCCGTTCATCGTGAAAGGCCTGCCCGCCGCCAATATCCGTGGCTATGTCATCGAGAGCCTGCTCGCACGCGGCTATGACGAGCCGTTCACGCTTTACGGACTCCTTGCCAATAGCGTCGCGACCGACGTGGCGCGCTCATTCGTTACCTTCACAATCAATCCGGCCGCGCGTTTTTCCGACGGCAAGCCGGTGACTCCCGAGGACGTCGTCTTTTCCTGGGAGTTGCTGCGCGATAAAGGCCGGCCGAACTTTCGAACCTACTACGCCAAGGTCGTCAAGGCTGAGGCAACGGGCACGCGTACCGTGCGGTTCGATCTATCCGGCGCCGACGATCGCGAGCTTCCGCTGATCATCGGCCTGATGCCGGTGCTGGCAAGACACGCCATCAACCCGGCGACCTTCGAGGACACAAGTTTCGATCCGCTTCTCGGCAGCGGTCCCTTTGTCGTCGGCGCGGTAAAGCCCGGCGAAAGCGTCATCTTCAAGCGCGACAAGAACTATTGGGGTCGCGACCTGCCGATCAATCGCGGTTTATGGAATTTCGACACCATCCGCTTCGACTATTACCGCGACGGCAACACGCACTTCGAGGCATTCAAGAAAGGTCTCTATGATTTGCGGGTGGAGACCGACCCCGGCCGTTGGCAGACGGCTTATAATTTTCCGGCATTGCGCGAAGGCCGCGTCGTCAAGGAGGACCTGCCTTACGGACTCCCGAAGGGTATGCAAGGCCTCGTGTTTAACACGCGGCGGCCGGTATTTGGGGACGTGCGCGTGCGCGAGGCCATCCTGCAATTGTTTGATTTCGAGTGGATGAACCACAACTATTTTTTCGATCTCTACAGGCGTACTGCGAGCTATTTCGACGGCTGCGATCTATCGGCGCATGGCGTTGCCGCCAATGCGCGCGAGCGTGAATTACTGACGCCATTTCCGGATGCGGTTCGTTCCGACATCATGGACGGCACCTGGTCCCCGCCCGTGACCGATGGCTCAGGTCGCGACCGCGACACACTTCGCCGCGCCTTCGTGCTGTTCAAGGCCGCTGGTTATGAACTCAAAGGCACGCAGCTGGTTCATGTCGCCAGCGGCCGGCTATTGTCGTTCGAGATCCTCACCACGACCCGCGACCAGGAGCGGCTCGCACTCGCTTTCGCACGCAATCTCAAGCGCGCCGGAATTGAGGCGCGGGTGCGGACCGTCGATGCCACACAGTTCGAGCGGCGGCGCATCGGCTTCGATTTCGACATGATGGAATACCGCTGGGAGCAGTCACTGTCGCCGGGCAATGAACAACTGTTCTATTGGGGGTCAGTGTCCGCCGATGAGCAAGGGAGCCGCAATTATATGGGAGTCAAGTCGAAGGCGGTCGATGCCATGATCGCAGCCATGCTCGCCGCTACGACTCGACCGGATTTTGTCTCCGCCGCCCGCGCCCTCGACCGCGTTCTGCTGTCCGGGTTCTACGTCGTCCCACTTTACTTTCCGCCCGTGCAGTGGGTGGCGCGCTGGACACGAATCGAGCATCCCTCGCGTACTTCACTTTTCGGGTACCTGCCGGAAACCTGGTGGCAGAAGGACCTAAAGTCTTGAGGTTTTGTCACAGCGTTTGTTCACTAAGCTATTGTTTTTGCTGGTGTGTGTCTGGCGCTAAGGGTTTGGGGTGTTGCCTGGGGTGTCAATCTGAAAGGCCCGCCCTACCCTAGCCGTGGCCGCTGGTGGGCGACGCGACCCATTCGCTGCTGCAATAACGCCTTTTAGTGATGGCCAGCACAGCGGCTAATTCCGCCTTCACCTACTCTGATACCGATGAACGCTTTTTAGCCGGTCGGCACCCACGAGGAAGGTATGCGCGAATTTAGGCAATATCGACGCAAACAGATCGCAGAGCTTTGCCCGTATGAACCGGGCGAGGATATCAATGGCGTCAGCATTTCAGCGCCAGACAAAGAGGCTGGATCACCGAAGGACGGTGACATGATCGGCCGCAATCCGAAGAATCATGCCGATAAATGGCTGGTCGCGGCACAATATTTTGCGGACAATTTTGAGCCGTTGTGAAGGTGCAAAAGTTGGACCCAACGTTGGACCCAACCTTCAGGTGCGAGAATCGTGGTGTGTTCGCTGGCGCTTAAGCTAGTTGGATAGCCCGGCTCTCATGCCGCCGGTTGGTGCGCCAAGCCGGTCAACGCCAACTTCACCACGTCAGCAAAACATCGGCGTCGCCAAAGTGACCGAGACCGCCACCCTCACTCTCATCCGCGCCAACAAAAGCCGTGGTGGCGGCCACTGGTCCGACGACGATTACGATGTTTGCGAAGGCAGTCGTGTTGTCGGTCGCATCATGCTGCATCCACAAGCGCCGAAGGATCAGCCTTGGTTTTGGACAATCACAGCACGTGAAGCCAAGCCATCAACGGCTAATCACGGCTATGCAGCGACACGCGAACAAGCGATGGCGGATTTCAAGGCGCGTTGGTTGGCGACCACGGTTTAGCCTTGGAATGTCCCACACCCCGATGAAGGTTCGGCCGTGGTCGCCTTGGTGCGGTGTTGTTTAGAGACAACTGAACCCGGATGAGCCTCCAAATCATGGCGGCCAATTCGTTAACAAATCGTTAAATCGTCCTGATGGCCGACAGTTATCCGGTGTGTCCGCAAGCCACAGTGTCGCCCAATGGCCGCATCGGTCAGTGAACGATCGGGATCGGCCAGTGAACGATCATCGCATTGCCACGCATGCGGCGGGCGTTAACCGTTCGTTAGGAGTTTCCACCGGAAGCTAATGGTGCCGGACACAGGGGACGCACCGATGATTCTGACTGTGTTTCAATTGATGACTATGTTGGCCGTACTCGGGGTAGGCTTTGTACTCGGCCAGCTCTGGGAGATTCGGCAGCAGGAAATTCTTCGGCGGGATCATGAAAGGGCCGGCTTCCGGCTACCGACAGCGCACATTCCCCAGCATAGTGTCAGCCAGTAGAAGTTTGCATTGGGCCATCCTCTCTCGTGGCGAGCGTCATCGGTCAGTGCCGAATGTGTGTTGACCCCAACCGGCAGCACTCGTTCTCGCAGTTAAGCTGAGGTCAGTCGGCGCGTCTTTGAAAATGGTAATGCGCCTGGGTCGTCTCCCCGAGCACCCGCTCGACAAAACCCTGCGCGGCTTCTCCGATCGAGCGGCGTTCGCTGTCCGCACGGTCGAGCACTGCGCATGCAATATTCTCGGTGACATCACGCGCCCAGCCTTCGGCGGTGTTGAAGGCCACTACCCGCAGCGGGCGTGAATACTGGCCGCTCAGGATGTTAGCGATGATAGTCGCTTCATCCGCTTCGGCTTCATCGGTCTCGACATAAGCGCGACCGAGATCGCCAAAGTCATTCAGCACGATGTGAACGGTTACATCCTTATCGGGAACCAACGGTGTCAGGGTAAGCATGACGCAACTCCACCGCTACAAGGCAGGGAGGGTGTTCCGATCAGAATGTCCCGTCAAGAATGCGCATAGCTGCCGGTGCCTTCGGGTTTTTGACCTTGATCCAGCTTTTGGACGGCCCCGAGCGATAGGGCGCGTCGATATTCCCCTCCTATCGCACCGTCCTCACTATCAAGATGAGGCCGAGCACGATCACGATCATAGTGACAGTATGCTCTTGGCACCAAAGCCGATCGTCGGAATCAGTGATATTACGATCAGCGTGATCACTCCTGCGGCAAGTATTACCGCAAGGATCATGAATATTGCTTTGAACGCAAATGAAAGTTTGCT